>CALMAV010000285.1:7025-13179 GCA_937859895.1 uncultured Bryobacterales bacterium
AACCGTCACTAACGGGTCGCTTGTCTCATGGACAGCCAAGCCGAGCGACTTCTCTTTTGTTCGCCAGAATGGCATAGTTCTCCCATCTGTATCGGCCGATGAAGTAGTAGCATCCTTGCTGGAACGTGCCAGTGCGAACGACGTTATCAAGCTTCAGTTGCTGTATGAGGACAGCATATACGGGCTGGCGAACTTTCGATCAACCAACGGCTATGAACAGCGGCGGCAGGCGGGCATGGCACAGTTTGTGAACAAGGGCTTTCGGGCTGCAGCGGCTGCCTCGGCTATTACCATGATTTCCACAAAGCTAAAGCCGGGCGACAGCACAGACGGCGCGGTATTCTTTGAAAACAAGACGAAGGAGAAAGCGCTGGGGCCTGGGCACCTGATCGCCAAGACTTGCGGCGAGACGTTTTCCTTTGAGGTCTACCCAGAGTTGAAGGTTCATTAGTGATTGTTAGCACTCGCGCTTCGGGCTTCGTTGATCTCCATGCGCATACCACCGAATCAGACGGAAGCTACACGCCGGCGGAACTGGTCGCGCTGGCGATTCGTAACGGCTTGCAAGCTCTGGCTATCACCGACCACGATACATTTGCCGGCTACGAGGCGGCGGTGCCCCATGCCTTGCAAGCGCAGTTAACTTTGGTGCGTGGCATCGAGTTAAATTCACGGCTCACGCTGGAAAACGGCGATTACCGCGCCGCTCACATGCTGGGTTATTTCCCGGTGAATGAGCCATCCGAAGAGTTCGTCACCTGGCTGCAAAATGAGCGTGACGACCGTCGGGAGCGCAATCGAAAACTTGCCGAAGGCTTGCAATCCAAGGGCGTTCTTGTGACGTTAGAGGAAGTAGAGGCACGCGGGAAAACGCTGGCTGGCCGCACTCACTTTGCACAGGTTCTATTAGAGAAAGGCTATGTCGGTTCCTTCGAGGATGCATTCCGGCAGTACCTGGGCCGAGGCGCGGAGACCTATGTGGAGCGTGACAGCCTCTCGACCGAAGAGATCATTCAACGTATTCGCAGAGCCGGCGGTGTTCCTACTGTGGCGCATCCAGTCCGTTTATCTCTGCCGCGCGAGGTCGAGCGCCAAGCGTTAGTTCGCTTGAAAGAGGCCGGCCTTATGGCGCTGGAGGTCTACCACTCTGACCATACGGCTGAGTTACAAACCTACTATCTACAGTTGGCGAAAGAACTTGACCTGCTGCCGACAGGCGGATCCGATTTTCATGGCGAGATTAAGCCTAGCATCGATTTAGGCATCGGCTATCACGGGAATGTGCGCGTGCCATTTAGCTTCTTGGAAGGCTTGCAGCGAGCAGCTATGTCTACCGCAACAGACAATTCAAAGTAGCCATGGCAGAACCACTACCACGGCTGCGTTTTAATCTGGATTTCATGCCGTCGCCGGACCCTGAGCGCCCGGGGCTTTACATACGCGACCCTTACCACTACACTGACGCGACCTTGCTAGTGCCGCCCGTGCTAGTGGAAGCGCTCGAGTGCTTTGATGGACAGCAAACGGGTCTTGATCTCCGCTCCGAACTGGTCCGAATCACCGGCGAGATTCAGGTCGGCGAGATTGAGCAACACCTGTTCGAAACTCTGGACGAAGCGGGCTTTCTGGAAAACGATCGCTATCGCGAGATGCGGGCGAAGGTAGAACGGAAGTTTGCCGGAGAGCCGATACGCGAGGCGGCGTTTTCAGACTCGGCTTACCCTGCTAGTCCTTTGAAGCTTGCTGACCTATTAACTAAACGTGTGGGTGGTCCACAGGGAGACGAATCAGCAGTCGCGATTGCCGCCCCACATGCCAGCCCGGATGGCGGTTGGGATAGCTACCGGGCAGCCTATCGCGCTCTACCGAATGTCGAAGCAGGAAAAGACAAAGTCTTCGTCGTTCTCGGTACATCGCACTATGGAGCGCCCGATCGATATGGGCTTACACGCAAGCGATTTCAAACACCTTTTGGTCAGACCCGCAATGAGGTGGACCTGGTTGATGAACTGGAGAAGCAGGCTCCACAGGCTGTGCGCATGGAAGATTACTGCCATGCTGTGGAGCACTCCATTGAGTTTCAGGTTGTCTTCCTACAGCACCTCTATGGCCCTGACGTGAAAGTGCTTCCCATCCTCTGCGGTCCTTTTGTGAAGAGCATTTACGAGGGAGGGTTGCCGGAAGATAACGAGAATGTCCGGCGCTTTATGGAAGCACTGGGTGAAATAGGTGCAAGGGAAGGGAAGCGACTCTGCTGGGTACTTGGCGTGGATATGGCCCACATGGGTCAGCGCTATGGTGACCCGCTCAGCGCTCGGGCCAACCAGGGCGAGATGGTAGAAGTCGCTGAACGTGATCGGAAGCGCATTGACCAGATCAATAGCGGAAACGCGCTTGATTATTGGTCACTGGTGCAGGAGCGCCAAGATGACATGAAGTGGTGCGGATCAGCGCCTTTCTACACCTTCCTGAAAGCTATGCCGGGACTGCACGGCGAACTGCTGGCCTATCAACACTGGCAGATCGATCCGCATAGTGTGGTCAGCTTTGCCGGTATGCAGTTCCGGCGTTAACTACTGCTGACCGCCGCCCCACCAGTAGCCAGGACGTGTTCGAATCTTCAGCCCCGGCCGGTCAACCGAGACTCGAATGTTATGAAAGCCGGGTTCACGCGTGGTCTCTGGAAGTGGCGAGTAGCTGAGTAGATACTGACTATTCAAATCCTTGCCGATATCAGCAATTGCGTTCTCCAGCGTCTTGTCCGTAGCAAAGCTATAGAGCTGACCGCCAGTGAAAAACGTGAAGGCTTCCGCCGGTGTTTTCTTGAACAGGTCGCGGACTCCGTGGTAAATAGGCGGAACAGCGTTGAGCCAATTGCCATCCTGCTGCTGAATTACATTCGTCTCGGTTCGTGCTCCATTGCCAATAATGTTGGGTAAGGCTTCGGGGGAAACGCGGCCGTTCTGCCGCCCGGGATAGGGCGTCTTCATCATTACCGATGTCAGCACTTTTGAGATATCGACGCAGTAAACAATCACGTTGTCAAACTGCATCTGGCGAACTGTCTCCTGCAGATGGGCCTCGCTGCCTTTATCCACATTACGGCTGAGGAGCAGAACTACATGACGCCGAGCGTTTTTTGGATCATGCTGTTTCAGCATATGATCGGCCTCAAGCACTGCGTCAATCAACGCCGCGCTAGTGGAGCCGCTCTTCAGCTTCTGCATCGCATCATCAATCTTGTTCGCATCGCCGGTGAAGTCCAGCAGATGCTGCATCCGGTGGTCAAACGCAAGAATCGCCACGTCGCCGCCTTCTCCCGTAACCAATCCGTGTAAGAGGATACCGATCTTCTTCAGCTTTGGAAGAACAGGCTCAATCTCCGAGTTCGACTGCACAACTAAAACAACCGACATAGGGAGCTGCGTATACTCAGCGGCAATCTTCTGTGCCCGGTCATTATCGTAAAGCTCAAACTGTTTTACGTTTAGTCCGTTGACATATCCGTGACCATCCGGGTCTAGAACGGTGGTAGGAACCAGGACCGTGCGTGTCGTGGTTTTAATGGTAAACGGTGTTGAGTCGTCCCCATCCAAGCTGCCAATCTCATTGGAATCGCCCTTAGGCTGCGCTGTCCCTGCGCTGCCGTCTGTAATAGGAGGTAATTTCTTAGGTGCCGGACCTAATGCGCCGGGCTGTGGCGGGGGGCCTTCCGGGACTTGGCCGGGCTGGATTGTTTGCGCCGAACCGAAGGAGGCAAATGCCACCCACGAGCAGACCACCAGCGCTTTTGAGACCTGATTCATTGTTGTTGAGATGCTCTCCTACCCTCTTCAGTTTCCACTACCCGCTGTGCTGTGTCTGGCCGCCCAGCAAATTGACAACGTGTTGAACTAAATGTTCAACGGCGTGAAGTGAGTGGACTGCACCCGCCGGCGCACCGGGCAGATTCACGATCAGACTGCTTCTGGCAGTGCCGGCCAAGGCGCGGGAGAGAACAGCGAAGGGCGTCTGCTCCAGCCCGCGCGCGCGCATCAGCTCACCCAAGCCCGGGAGCTCGGTCTGCAACACCTGCCGGGTAGCTTCAGGGGTGACATCGCGCGGTGCAACGCCCGTTCCACCCGTTGTCAAAATCAAGGAAGCGGCGCCGGAGTTGACCCAAGCCTTCAATTGTGAGGCGATGGCATCCTCCTCATCAGCGACAGCTGCTTCTGTAACCACATCCCATTGAAGCTCTCTGCACCCGGCCGCCAAGGCGGGCCCGGATAAATCCTCGCGTGTGCCTGCTACAACCGAGTCGCTGACGGTGAGAATTGCAACCCGAATCGGAACCTTATCGCCGGACATACTCGCCCGATTTCCCACCTGTCTTGGTTTGTAAGTAAAGCTCGCGAATCTCGATCGCCTTATCCAGTGCTTTCGTCATATCGTAAAGCGTAAGAGCTGCCACGGCTGCCGCAGTCATGGCTTCCATTTCAACGCCAGTCTGGGCCACCGTTGAGGCAGTGGCTTCGATTCGTATTCCGCCCGTTTCTACAAGCATGTTGATTGCAACATGACTCAACGGAATCTGGTGACACAGGGGAATCAGCTCCGAGGTTTTCTTGGCAGCCATAATGCCCGCAATGCGGGCCACTTCCAGCGGATCGCCCTTCTTATTCCCGGGCAGCGCAGCTAAAACCTTGTCTGACATTGCAACAAACGCATGTGCGGCTGCGGTGCGCGCAGTCTTGGTCTTGCCGCCAACATCCACCATGGAAGCTTCCCCGGCTGAGTTGTAGTGAGTTAACGTGTCGCTCATGGTCGACCCTTACGGCTTGGCGATCACTCGAATGCTGTCGCCTATAGCCCAGGTCTCGCGGTCGTGATCTGCCACTAGAAACACGTTGGCCTTTGCCAGTGCCGGCACATCGCTCGATCCCTGCCAAGGCAAATGACGCAAGCTCATCCCGTCTTGGCCGAGATAAGCGGGTAGGAAACGCGTTAGTCCCAAGCGATGGCGGAAGGGCGCTTCAAAACGAGCAGAGAGCAGCGGCAACAACGGCTCACGGTCGCCCGACAGCACCTCCACAGCGGCACGGGCAAAGAGTTGATAAGTCACCAGGGTCGAGCCCGGGTTGCCCGGTAATCCAAACACAACCTTGTTCCCGAAAGTGCCGAACGCAGTCGGCTGGCCGGGTTGAATACGAGCTCGCTCGAAATGGAAGTCAGCGCCAAGCTCGCGCAGGCATGGCTTCACTAAGTCGTACTTGCCGGCAGAAACACCACCACTGGTGATCAGCATGTCATGAGTTAACCCGAGCTCCAAGGCCGGCAGCAGAGCTTCCCGAGTATCCAGCGCCACCGGCAAAACATGGGGAACTCCGCCGCTCGCGCCCACTAGAGCAGCCAGCATGAACGAGTTCGAATTACGAATCTGGTGTGGCTCCGGTTGAGCTTCTACGTCTACGATTTCATCGCCGGTTGCCAGAATGCAAACCGAAGGTCGCTGCACTACGAAGACTTTGGCGTGGCCGGTCATGGCTAAGGTAGCGATATGGCTTGCGTCAATCCGCGTGCCCGCTGGAATCAGTACCCGTCCGGCTCCTGCTTCGGCCCCCTGCGGATTGATGAACTGGCCCACTTCGGCGCGGTTCTCCATCCGAACCTGATTGCCTTCACGCGTGACGTGCTCAACCATCACCACGGCATCGGCACCGGGCGGAACCGGTGCGCCGGTCATAATCTCCAGAGCTTCTCCAGCCATTAGGGGAGTGGTCTCTTCCTGCCCGGCACGCAGTTCACCGCGAACGGTCAGAGTGCCTGGAACATCAGCTGCACGAACGGCAAACCCGTCCCGCAACGAACGGCGGAGGGTAGGGTAATCGCGATCCGCAATGACGGAGTTGGCGAGAATGCGGCCATGTGCCTCAGAAAGCGGCACCAACTCCGACCGTCCTTCCCTGTAGAGAGCCCGGCTCACTTTCAGAACAAGGGCGCGTGCCTCCTCCCACTCTAGTGTTTTAACGGGCGGCATTTCCGGCACGCTTGGATTGTACCGTTCGAATCGAACGCCACGCTCAGGTCAGCACGGGTTCCCAGCTAAACCTTCTCCGTCAACTTGCGAATTTCTTGCTCAATGGCATGTCGAACGGCCTCGCGCTCCTCGTGATCT
>CALMAV010000285.1:13189-16946 GCA_937859895.1 uncultured Bryobacterales bacterium
ACTGGCGGATGCGGTTGTTAGCGGCAATAAAACTTCCGTCGGCGCTGACCGCCGCCTCGACAGCACGCGCCAGCATCTGCATTTTCAGCATCATCGGACCGGCGAGCGAAGCAGGCATATCGAGCAGAGTCGCATAGTGTTCGCGCGGACTGAGCAGTACGTGGCCAGGGAATAAAGGATGGCTGTCGAGGAAAGCAACCGCGTCCTCATCCTCCCAAACGATTTGTGAAGGGAGGTCTTTCGCTATGATTCGACAGAAGATGCAACCAGGGTCTTGCACCTCAATATAGTAACCGCGACCTAATTCTTTCCCCTTTCTGGTTTTGTCAAAGTCACCAGTGCGACCGGAACCACGACCCTATCCCATTCCGTGAGCGAACCGGTAGTTCTAGGTAAGTTCTGAAGGGAAACGAAGGTTATTTCTCATTCCTGACCGCTGACAGCACATAACTTGCGGCCGCAACGCAGGTTATCAGCCGGCAATGACGGCCCTGCCAAGGGAACTGGTGTCAAACGCTGAGCAACTAGAGATTCCTGTACTTCCCGTGGATCAACGGGAGCAAGCCTCTCGGGTTGAGGAGCGCCGCTTTACGGTACTCGATTGGTAGGCGCGCTTTTCTGAATCTGCTGCCGCTCTACTTGAGCTGGTCGAGTACCTTGTCTCACGAACAAAGCCACGGCAAGCGCAAAAAGGAATAACCCGGCAATCCTCAGCTTCGGATGTCGCTTAGGATTCAGGCTCTCCGGGTTCTGCATCTGCACCCAACCTGGGAATCCGAAGAATACGGCCGCAACCATAGGGCCAATGTAGGGAAGGGGAAGGAAAAACAAGCCTAAAACGGTGCACAGTGGCCAATCCCACCATTGCAATTTCCACTCGTGTTTACGAACCCTGACCACTACGAACGGTTAGAGGACCATCGTGCCGATCCGTTTCAGAACCCTCACCCGCGTGGTCCGGTACACTTGAGGTTTATCCAACTTAAGGAGTTTTATGGCTGAGCAGAACCAAGGCGACACGGGAAAGAGCATTCATGCTGCTTCTCCCAAGATTGAGCAGAAAACAGACGGGTTGTACCAGGCAGAATACATGGGCAGCGGGACTTTTAAGATAACCAAACCCAAGCGACAGTCGCGCAAGCGTCGGCAGTCTGCTTTGAAAGGCACCACGCGCGGAGCTCGAAAGTAGCCACTCCGGTTCAGATTGTTTGAGTAACCTTGCTCAGCGTTCGCGGCTGATCCGGGTTCAGGCCCCGAATCTCCGCTAGACTCGCTGCGAACAGTTGCCCGGGAATGATATAGGGAATCGGCGTCCAGATGTCTGCCGGGAGTTTTGAATCATCGCAGTTCAGTGTTGCTGGGATGATAATGGTTCGCTGAGTCGTTCCTGCCATTGGTAGGCCAGTGTTGCTCACATCGGTTATCACTAGTGTTTGTGCGCCAATTGCCTGCAGCTTTTGAAGTAACTGTTCAGTCGCCGGCCACGTGACCCCGAGCGGACCGAACAGGAACGCAGGAAACGAAGCTTCCACCATGGCGATCGGTCCGTGCAGTAGGTCGGCTGAGGAGAAGCGCTCGGCCACTACGTAGCAGGTCTCCATTAATTTAAGGGCAAACTCAAAGGAATTGGAGTAGTTTAGGCCACGGCCGATGCAGATCGCGTGCTGCATCAAGCAGAACCGTTCGGCCCTCGATGCCACTTCCTCTTCTGTTCGTAACGCCGCAGCAGTCCAGTCGGGAATTCGCCGCAGCTGTGCTTGTTGGAGATCAGCACCCAACGCGTAAGCCAGTAAGTAGAAACAAGCCAGCTGACCGGTGTAGGTCTTCGTTGCCGCCACACTCTTCTCTTTGCCAGCACGCACCAAAAACGTGTGGTGCGCTAAACGAGCCAAAGTGCTTTCAGCCTCATTGGTGATGCCGACCGTAAAAGCTCCACCTTTCTTTGCTTCTTCCAGGACCAGATTTGTATCAGTTGACTCACCTGATTGTGAGATGGCCACAACCGCTAGATCCGTCCACTGCAACTTAGACCGGTAGAGTGTGGTGACCGAAGGCGCCGCTAGAGAGACCGGAATACCGGTGGTAATCTCAAGCAGATAACGGCCAAACTGGGCCGCGTTGTCTGAAGTGCCGCGAGCAGCAAGAACGATGGCTCGCACGGGATGGGCCTGAAAATACCGGCGCAGTTCTTCCGCATGCGGCCACTCGGCTATCAGAGTGCGCTCGATTGCATCCGGCTGCTGGCGAACTTCATCGCGCATGGTCGACATGCTAGTGAAGATACCAACCAGCGCGCAGAGGTTTTATTGGAAGGTGACTGTGCTTTCGCCGGTATATTTGTGATAATCGCGAAACTCGACCGTGTTCTTACTGCAGATCGAGGAGCCACGCTGACAGCTCAGGCTCTCAGCGTGGGTGGGCAGAAGAAAGGTGGCCGTACCCAAATGCACGGTGTCGTAGTCTACCGACCACTCTGTTGCATCCATTGGAAAGTCTTTGGGTATGCTATCGGCCTGCATTTCGATACGGCGAACCTCTGCCGTAGCTTTATCGATCCAAACGCTCCCACTATATGCTGGCCGCAGCGACTGACCACCCACCTGGATCGTCCAGTCGGAGTTGGGAAGAGCCACCTTGAAGTCGTAAATAGCTGCAGTAGTGGTTCCGACTGTCCCCGAGCGGAAAAATTTGAATTGAGCCTGACTACGCGGAGAAAAAAGACTCTGCAGCGTTGAGGAAAATTCACCGGTGGAAGTTGATCCGCCGAGCTCCATCATGCTCTTGTTGGTGCGCCGGCCGCCTACTGTAATTTCCTGATACTTCTCGCGCCCCTCCTCATAGATCACCTTTGCTGTGACAACGTCCAGAGCCTGCCAACCAGCCGACCTAGACTCTTCCATGTAGCGAGTCGTGACTTGTTGACAGACAAAGTTCGGTAATCCATTACTGAAGCTGCCGACCCAGTCGGTAGCGCGGACAATCAGGTCATTGCTCGCCGCCTTTCGCTTGGGCTGGTCGGAATCTGAACTAATTGTGAAATCCGCAGGTGCGTTTGGATCAGCCTTGGGTCGAGGCGCCGTTTTAGGGGCAGGTTGGGCGACGGCAGTCTGTGTTTCGTCCGCTTCGGAATCACTACTAGGTCGTCCCTTCGGCTTGCCCCGCCGGAGTATCGGTCGATTCGGATCCGGCGCTGCCTGGCCCAACCCAGTAGGGTTTGGAACCGTCTCATCGTCGGTATCGGCCTTGGAGGCGCGAACAGGCTCCGGTGTAGCTGACGGGTGTGCTTCAGCCACTGTCGGTTCAGGCGTGTCCGCCAGCAGATTGATCTTGACCGCCGTCAAATTGGCTTCGTTGTCTTCCACCGCATCTGCGTGGATGTTGCTGCTTGGGGCAATCCTCTCCCTGGTCAAAGCAGCTCCGTCTTTGGTCCACTGAGTTTGGGGCGTAACGGCCATGGTGATTGTCCGGCCATCGTTGGTAGCAAAAACCACGTTCTTGCCATTGTTAGAGATAGTGCGGCCTTCGGCAGAGAACGTTGGCAGAGCGTCCGCAGCAGGCGCCTTTTTGCCCTTATTTCGCTTCCATGGAATAGGGAGGCCACTACCACCGTTTGGGCTCTGTCCGCGTGGACCGCGACCATATGGATCCTGCCCTGACGGATCTTGTGGATACTGTCCGGGAGGGGACTGCTGTCCAGGTGAGTATTGCGCCTGAAGGTCGAATCCCGCCAAAAACACAAGTAGCAGCGGCAGGCAGC
>CALMAV010000286.1:0-691 GCA_937859895.1 uncultured Bryobacterales bacterium
GGCCAGACCCGATTCGGGTTGATGCCAAGAACGAGATTTGTTCCTAATTCAACGGGCCCGATTCCAGGGATGAAGTTCGTGCCTTTATTGCGCTTCTCGCTCAACACGGACGGAATCTCATAGCGAAGACCGATGTTGACCGTCAGGTTGGGCCGTAGTTTGATATCGTCTTGCACGTAGAAGGCGTGCGGGTAACGATACCAGTGCCCCAATGTATCTCCGGTGTTGATTGTGGAGCTGTAGATTCTTGCGTTGCCGCCCGAGCAAGTTGCACAAGTGCCGGCAAATGCAGCAAAGGAGTTAAAGCTTAGAGTGCCGCGATTACTGCCGTCTAAGAAACGCCAGGTCTCTTCCCGACGGCCGTAGTAGCCGAATTTTACTGTCTGGCTTAGCGACGATGTGATGGTTTTGGTGTTGTTGAAGTAAAGCTCATAAGTGTTGGAGCGGCGGCCTTGCGGGTAGTTGCTGTTGGCACCGAGTTGCGCGTAGCCTCCGGCGATGGTGATGGTCGGCAACCCGGAATCTTTCGGGTTGATTGTGGAGTCGACTACGCCTGGGACGCCCGTGAGCACGGTGGCATCATTCAATCCGAAATCCTGGACAGTGAAGTTGGTTTTGTTACGCGAGAAGCCCAGGCGCAGTTCAGAGATAAGGTTCGGCGAAAAGCTGTGGAACTCGCTCAGCACTGCGT
>CALMAV010000286.1:701-4053 GCA_937859895.1 uncultured Bryobacterales bacterium
GGTTGATTGTTCACGCCGCCCGTGGTGAGGAGCGAACCGCCGTTGAATGTTTTGCCGTAGTAATCGATGTAGCGTCCGGTCAGGCGGTCGCGCTCGCTGAACTCGTGGTCAACGCGGATCAGGTGTGTGTTGTCTTTGTCGACGGCAGGAACATTGCCGACGTAATTGATGGTGCCTGCCCTTGCATTCGGCAGCGTCGGCAGCGGATAGTAGGCCAGCAGATTTCGCGCAATCGGGTCGAGGACGGACGCACGCTGCGCCAGAGTCGGGACAATGGCCGTGGCAGCGGAGGATGCGGTTTCGTCGTACCGTTCGTAGCTGTAGAAGAAGAAGGTCTTGTCTCTTCGGATTGGGCCGCCGACAGTGCCGCCGTATTGGTTATGGCGCAGCAGGCTCTTCTTGCCGTTTAGCTTGTTGGTGAAGAAGTTCTTGGCCTGAAAGGCATCGTTACGGGCAAATTCAAAGAGCGAACCGTGGAACTGGTTGGTCCCGCTTTTAGTAACAACGTTGACCTCTGCTCCAGAAGCGCGACCGAACTCGGCCGAATACGCTGTGGTGAGAACGCTGAACTCCTGGATCGCTTCGGCGATGCGGTAGCTTTGCGTAGGTCCATTAACGTTGGGGTCAATGGCATTGACTCCGTCCAGCTGCCAGTTCGTTGATTGAGGACGGCTGCCGGCTGCGGCAAAACTACCTGCTTGCGTTCCTGCTGCCGCAAAGCTGACGCCCGGAGTCAAAATTGCCAGATCGTTGAACCGGCGATTGACGAGCGGGAGATTACTCACCAGGGCGGATGTGATGTTGGTGCCGGTTGAACCGCTCTCGGTCTGGAGAACTTGCGTGGTGCTTGAGACTTCTATGGTTTCGGAGATCTTGCCTACTTCCAGAGTGAGATCAATGGGAACGGTCTGGTCAACCAGCACCGTTACGTCTTTGACTTCTGTGGTTCGGAAGCCGGGAGCGTCCGCGCTCACCGTGTAGACGCTTGGGTTTAGATTCTGAAACTGGTAGAAACCGTTTTCGTCCGAGACGGCCCTGGCAGCCATGCCGGTTCTCTGATTGGTAAGCGTCAACATGGCGCTGGGTACGGCCGCTTGGGAAGGGTCGTGAATATAACCGCGGACGGCACCGACTGGAGCGGAATAGCCGAGGTGCACGCATACCAGAGAAATCACAGCAGTAAAGGAAAAGCGGGACTGGAACAGCAGGCGATTCATATAAGCATCCTAATCTATATCGAGCTAATAGGGATTAGGATATTCTACTCTGTGTTTGACATCAGACTGTCTTCTATGTTGTGGATGGCATAGAGTACGATGGCGGGGACCCCGAATCATCGAACTATGCAATCTTCACTTGTACTTCCGAAATTCTCCATCGGTGTGGGCGACCGTTTCGCTCATCAGGCCCGGGCGCAACTGACGGCTTGTTTACGGGCTGCAGAGGCTGGGGTGGACGTGGTGCCGGTTTGGAATAAGTCGAATCGGGAGCATACGATTATTGGCTCGGAGCCGGTCGGGACACGAGCGGCGGCTGATAGGGCAGTCAAGGCGCTGGGCTGGGGGCGACCTTACTTTGTGGATGCCGACCATATCGGCATCAAAACAGTCGGCCGATTCTTAGAGCCTTGCGATTTCTTTACCATTGATGTTGCCGAGCAGATTGGCAAGCCCGCCGAGGCGCGTGATGTTCAAAACTTTGTCGAGGGGCATCCGGAGCTGGTGGGTGAGATGGAGATTCCCGGGGTCGAGCGGGCCTTTTCGGTTGACCGGAGCTCCATTGAGACTGTGGCGAACAAGTTCCTCGGAGCGGTGAAAGAAGCGGGAACGGTTTACCGCCACATCCAAGCGGAAAAAGGTACTCACGGTTTCATAACGGAGGTCTCGATGGATGAGACGGATTCCCCGCAGACGCCGGTGGAGTTGCTGGTCATCTTAGCGGCAATTGCCCATGAGGGCATTCCCATCCAGACGATTGCACCTAAGTTCACGGGCAGATTCAACAAAGGCGTCGATTATGCGGGTGATCTGAGCAAGTTCAGCCAGGAGTTCTCGGACGACCTTGCCGTTATTGCTTTTGCCGTGACGCGTTATGGGTTGCCGAGCAGTTTGAAGTTGAGCGTGCATTCGGGGAGTGACAAGTTCTCGATCTACAAGCCAATGCAGGACGCCATGCGCAAGCACGGTGCCGGTGTTCATTTGAAGACGGCAGGTACGACTTGGCTGGAGGAGTTGATCGGATTGGCAGAGTCGGGCGGCGCGGGGTTGGAGTTGGCCAAGGAGATTTATGCGGAGGCGTGGGCGCATCGGGAAGAGTTGTGCGCGCCTTACGCGACGGTGATCGATATTGATCCGGGGAGGCTGCCGTTGCCGGAACAGGTAAATGGCTGGAGCGCGGAGCAGTATGTGCGGGCGTTAAGGCATGTGCCGAGTGATCCGGCGTACAACAGCAGCTTGCGGCAACTGCTGCATGTTGGGTTCAAGGTGGCTGCCAAGCTGGGTGAGCGTTATTTGAATCTGCTCGGTGAGGCAGAGGCGGCGGTTGCGAAGAACGTGACGGAAAATTTGTTCGAGCGTCATATCAAGCCGTTGTTTCTGGGAGCTTAAGATATGGCAAACTTATTCGATCTCCAAGGGCGCGTGGCGGTGGTGATGGGCGGTACGTCCGGTATTGGACGGGCGATTGCGATCGGCTTGGCGGAGTCCGGTGCGGATGTGGTTGCGACTGGGCGTAGAGAAGCCAACGTGGCCGAAGTTGCTGCACAAATCGAGAAGGCGGGCCGGCGAAGTTTACAGGTGACGGTGGATGCAGGTAGCCGCGCTTCGATTGATGCATTACGCGATGCAGTCCAGGCGGAGTTTGGCAGGGTGGATATCTTGGTGAACTCGGCGGGGCAGATCTTTCGCAAGCCTACTGTAAGCATTGGCGAAGAAGAGTGGAACCGGTTGCTGGACGTGAACCTGACCGGGACGCTGCGGGCATGCCAGAGTTTCTATGAGCTCTTGCGTCAGAGTGATCAGGGGCGCGTGGTCAACATTGCTTCGCTGAACTCTTATGTAAGCTTCTTTGAAGTGGCGGCGTATGCGGCATCGAAGTCAGGAGTGCTGGGGTTGACGCGCAGCCTGGCGGTCGAGTGGGCGCAGCACGGCATGCGCGTCAACGCTTTGGCGCCGGGCTATGTGGAAACGCCTATGGTGCGCCGGCGGGAGATGGCGGGGAAGCTGGACCGCGAGCGGCTGCAGCGGCGCATTCCAATGGGGCGGTTGGCCAGGCCTGAGGAGATCGCCGAGGCTGGCTGGTTCCTGTGCTCTCCGGCCGCGTCCTACATCACGGGGGCCGTGCTGAGCGTGGA
>CALMAV010000287.1:0-7953 GCA_937859895.1 uncultured Bryobacterales bacterium
CGTTTGATCTGCGACCGCTCTCCCGACCCGGCGACGGCAACACAGTTAACGCCACAGGCGGCCCCAATTTCACCGAAGCTTACGGCGCCTCGTACCGTCAGATTCTAGATGTAGGCAACTGGGACCGCTCCGTGATGACTAACACTCCAGGCGAATCGGGCAATCCGGATTCTCCCCACTACAGTGATCTGGCTGAACCGTGGTCCAAAGGCGAGTATCATGCGATGCCTTATTCCCGCAAAGCCGTTGAAGCCGCTACCGAAGAGCGCATCGTGCTGCTGCCAAGCCATTGATTCTTACCCACAAGGTTCTTTAGGCTGCCCTCTTGCAGTCGCTACGGCTTAACTTACCCAAAACAAGCTCCGTTTCGTAACATCCAGATAAAGTCGAACGTCTACGTGTCACACCGCTGCAATCTGGGGAAAATAGGGAAGGGATAGCACATTGAAGCCGCTGGAAACACTAGAACATTCGCATCTGGACGAACCGCGAAGGAGTACAGGGGATCATTTTCCGGATTTGGACGGCGATGGCCGCAGTGGTGCCCGCTACTGGTGGGTCTGGGTCTTAGTGTTTTCCGCAATCGGCTATGGGTGCTATCGCCTTTACACCTACGAAAATGCCAAGAAGGCAGAGATGGCCAAGAAAGGCGCCAGCGCCTTGCGCCCCCGCTCCGTTCCAATCTCGGCGGGTGTTGCCCATGAAGGCAACGTTCCAGTCTACTTACAGGGGCTCGGCAATGTCACTGCTTTTAATACCGTCACGGTGAAAACTCGAGTGGACGGCCAGCTGGTAAACGTTACGTTTCATGAGGGCCAATTCGTTAACAAAGGCCAACTCCTGGCCGAGATAGACCCGCGCCCGTACCAAGTAGCGCTCGATCAGGCCAACGGCGCTCTTGCTCAAGCAAATGGCACCCTCGAGAAAGATCAGGCCGCGCTACGCGACGCCCAGGCTAACTATCAGCGATACCAGGAACTCTTCAAATCCCAAATCATAGCCAAGCAGCAGTTAGACACTCAGCTCGCAACCGCTGACCAGATACGCGGCACCATTGTCGCCGATCAGGCTGCCATCGCCAGTGCCAGAGCCAATATCGACAGCGCCAAACTAAATCTTACCTATACTCACATTATTGCGCCGTTGAGCGGCCGTATTGGCCTCCGCCTGGTAGACACGGGAAACATGATTCATGCGGCGGATCCCACCGGTCTCGCTGTCATCACCCAACTTCAGCCGATTGCCGTGCTCTTCAGCATCCCGGAAGAAGAGCTGCCGCCCGTGCTCGCTAAGCTTCGGAATAACGTTAAGTTGCCCACCGTCGCCTTCGACCGCGAGCTCACGAAAAAGCTTGCCGACGGCACGCTCCTTACGGTCGATAACCAGATTGACGCCACTACCGGTACCTCCCGTCTCAAAGCTGTCTTTCCGAATACCGATTACGCGCTTTTCCCCAACCAGTTCGTCAATGTCCGCCTCTCCCTGGACACCGAGCGTAATCAGGTTATCGTTCCCAACGTCGCCATTCAGCGTGGTCCTAGTGGAACCTTCGTTTACTTTGTCAATGCTGACTCAACGGTCAGCATCCGTCCTGTCAAACTGGGCACCGCTAGCGGCCCTGACGTCGCTATCGCTGATGGTTTGCAAGCTGGCGACAAAGTAGTTACCGATGGCGCTGAAAAGCTCACCGAGGGTATGAAGGTCACCGTGCATATGGCAAATACAGCACCCTCCAGTTCCGCTTCCCCCGTCCGAACGGAGCGGCCGGGCCGGAGAAACCTTCAGTGAACCCGTCCCGCCCCTTCATCCTTCGCCCGGTAGCTACTTCGCTTCTGATGGCCGGTATCCTCATTGCCGGAGCCCTGGCCTACAAACAGCTGCCCGTTTCCGCCTTACCCGAGGTCGACTATCCCACCATCCAGTGCGTGACGTTCTACCCCGGCGCCAGCCCGGATGTAATGGCCTCCTCTGTTACTGCGCCGCTTGAACGAACTTTCGGCCAGGTGCCCGGCCTCAAGCAGATGACTTCCTCAAGCTCTTTCGGCAGCTCCATCATCACGCTGCAGTTTGACTTGGATCTGAACATCGACGTCGCTGAGCAGCAGGTGCAGGCCTCTATCAATGCAGCGGGCACATATCTTCCTGCAGATCTTCCTAACCCGCCCATCTACAGCAAAGTTAACCCGGCTGACGCGCCCATCCTGACTCTCGCACTCAGCTCCAAGACGGTACCTCTGACGAGGGTCGAAGATATCGCCGACACCACGCTGTCCCAGAAAATTTCGCAGCTGCCCGGCGTCGGCCTAGTCACCATCAGCGGCGGTCAAAAGCCGGCTGTACGTATTCGTGTCAACCCCACGGCTTTGGCGGCTTACGGACTCAGTCTGGAAGATCTCCGCACGGCCCTGAATCAGACAAACCTCAATCAAGCGAAAGGCAATTTTGATGGTCTGCGCCAGGCGTACACAATCGGCGCTAACGACCAGATCCTGACCAGCGCCGGTTATAAACCTGTCATCGTCGCGTACAAAAACGGTGCGCCAGTACGGCTGGAGGATGTGGCCGCCATCGTTGACGGCTCTGAGAACACTCGCCAGGCAGCCTGGATGAATTCGACCCCTGCCGTCATCGTCAATATCCAGCGCCAGCCCGGCGCGAACATTATCTCGGTCGTCGATCGAGTTAAAACCCTGCTTCCTCAACTCCGCGCTTCTATGCCGGCGGCAGTCAACCTGCAGGTGCTCACCGATCGCACCACCACCATCCGCGCCTCGGTTGAGGACGTTCAGTTTGAGCTGATCCTCACTATTGCGCTGGTCGTAATGGTTATTTTTCTGTTCCTGCGGAACCTGGCCGCAACCATCATTCCCAGTGTCGCCGTCCCGCTATCACTTGTGGGCACATTCGGCATCATGTATCTGCTCGGATACAGCCTCAACAACCTCACTCTGATGGCGCTCACCATCTCAACGGGATTCGTTGTTGATGACGCCATTGTCATGATCGAGAATATTTCACGCTATCTCGAGGAAGGCCACAGTCCACTCGATGCCGCCCTCGAAGGCTCGGCTCAAATTGGCTTCACCATCGTCTCTCTTACCGTTTCGCTCATTGCCGTGCTTATCCCGCTGCTGTTCATGGGCGACATCGTCGGCCGGCTCTTTCGTGAGTTTGCAATCACTCTTGCCATCACCATTCTGGTCTCGGCGCTGGTCTCTCTCACGCTTACTCCCATGATGTGCGCCAAGCTCCTTCGGCACAGACCGGACTCCGAACGCAACTGGTTCTACCGTAGTTCAGAGCGCGCGTTTGAAAGTATCATTGCGTTCTATGGCCGAACGCTGCAGTGGGTCCTGCGCCACCAGCCACTTACCCTTCTGGTCACCGTGGCCACTCTGGTTGGCACCATTCTTCTCTTTATCGCCGTGCCTAAGGGCTTCTTCCCCGTGCAGGATACCGGCGTGATCCTCGGCATCTCCGAAGCACCTGAGACCGTCTCGTTTGCCGCCATGTCGCAACGTCAACAGGCGCTTGCCAAAATTATTCTGCAGGACCCAGCCGTGCAGAGTCTTAGTTCTTTCATCGGCATCGACGGTGTCAACACGACCCTGAACAGCGGCCGCATTCAAATCAACCTCAAACCCCTTGAAGAGCGTGGTGAAAATGCTGAACAGATCATCCGTCGCCTGCAAAGCAAGCTCGCCAGCGTCGAGGACATCACTCTCTTCATGCAGCCGGTGCAGGATCTCACAGTGGAAGACCGCGTCAGCCGCACCCAATATCAGTACACGATGGAAGATGCCGACGCGAAGGAGCTGAACACCTGGACCGACCGTCTTGTCGCAAAACTGAAAACTATTCCGACCCTGCGCGACGTCGCCACCGATCAGCAGAACAACGGCCTTGAGACCCTGCTCGTGATTGATCGCGACAATGCCTCACGTCTAGGTATCACGATGCAGCAGATCGACGACACCCTCTACGATGCATTTGGTCAGCGCCTTGTCTCCACCATGTTCACGCAGCTCAATCAATATCACGTGGTCATGGAGGTGGAGCCTGGGTTCCGGCGCAATCCCGATTCACTCGACGACGTTTATATCCGCTCTAACTCAGGCACTCAGGTACCGCTCAGCACTGTCAGCCGGTTTGAAGTTCGAACTACGCCGCTTACCGTCAATCACCAGGGCCAGTTTCCGGTTGTCACTATCTCGTTCAATCTTCCCGCTAATGTGTCCTTGGGCAAAGGCGTTAAGGCGATTAAAGCGGCTGAAGGTGAAATTGGTCTGCCCGCCAGCATCCACACCTCGTTCCAAGGCACCGCTGCCGCGTTTCAGAACTCGCTCTCCAATCAGGTCTATCTCATCATCGCCGCGCTTGTGGTTGTTTACATCGTTCTTGGTGTTCTATACGAGAGCTACATCCACCCGATCACGATTCTGTCCACGCTGCCGTCTGCCGGTATCGGAGCTATCCTCGCTCTCTATATCTGCCACACCGATTTCAGCGTGGTAGCGCTTATCGGCATCATCCTGTTGATAGGCATTGTCAAGAAGAACGCGATCATGATGATTGATTTCGCGCTCGAAGCGGAACGCGTCGGTGGTAAATCCCCGCGTGAAGCTATATATGAAGCCTGCCTCCTGCGGTTCCGTCCCATCATGATGACCACCATGGCCGCGCTATTCGGAGGCCTGCCGCTTGCCTTGGGCACTGGCGTCGGCTCCGAACTTCGCAAGCCTCTCGGTATCACCATCGTTGGCGGACTAATTGTCAGTCAGGCATTAACGCTCTACACTACGCCGGTTGTTTATCTGTTCTTTGAACGCCTAGCTGCTCGAATAACCGGCCGTGCGCCCATTGCCCTTGCTGCCCATCAACCCTTTCCTGAACCGGTGAGCGGCGATTAAGTCGCTGGAGGAATCATGAACTTATCTGCGCCCTTCATCAAGCGCCCTGTGGCGACGTCGCTATTGACTATTGCCCTCGCGCTTTCGGGTGTCCTTGCTTTTCGTCTGCTGCCTGTTGCGCCCCTGCCAGAGGTCGACTTTCCGACTATCCAGGTAACCGCCAATCTGCCCGGCGCCAGTCCCGAGACCATGGCCTCTGCGGTCGCCACGCCTCTTGAGCGGCAGTTCGGCCGCATTGCCGGGGTCACAGAAATGACCTCGTCCAGTCAGTTGAGCAGCACTGGCATTACCCTGCAGTTCGAACTCGGGCGTGATATTAATGCTGCCGGGCGGGATGTTCAGGCCGCAATTAACGCTGCACGCGGGCAACTCCCGGCTGATCTGCCCAGCAATCCTGGTTACTGGAAGGTCAACCCGTCTGACGCACCCATTCTAATGCTGTCAATGGTATCTGATGTGTACGACAAGCCGCACATCTTCGACCTGGCAGATTCCATCCTGTCGCAAAAGATTTCACAGATTGAAGGTGTTGGCCAGGTACGTATCTGGGGCAGTTCAACCCCGGCTGTGCGCGTGCAGGTTAACCCCACAGTGATGAACAATCTAGGCATCGGCATCACCGACGTCGCCACAGCCCTGCAAGGGGCGAACGCTCACCAGGCGAAAGGCGATCTTGCCAATGGTGATCGCCGCTGGCAGCTCAATACCACTGACGAAATTTTTCTTGCCAACGAGTATCGGAATCTCTTAGTGGCCTATCGTAACGGTGCCGCTGTCCGACTTGGGGATATCGCCAATGTTGTTGACTCGGTCGCGGATACGCGCAATGAAGGATTGGAGAACGGCAAACCATCTATTATTGTCGCCATTTCGAGGCAGCCCGGAGCCAACATTATCGCCACTGTAGATCGAGTGCGGGCTATGTTGCCCCAATTAAGTGCTTCCCTGCCCCCTTCCATCCATTTGCGAGTAGCGCAGGATCGCACCGCTACCATCCGAGCCTCGGTGCGTGATGTTGAGCACACTCTCATCATCTCCATTATTCTGGTGATTCTTGTCGTCTTTGTCTTTTTGCGGAGCGCTTGGGCGACTATCATTCCTGGCATCGCCGTTCCACTCTCACTACTGGGAACTTTCGGCGCAATGTATCTGCTCGGCTACACGCTCGATAACCTCTCGCTCATGGCACTAACGGTCTCCACTGGCTTCGTTGTCGATGACGCCATTGTCGTTATCGAGAATATAACCCGCTACTTGGAAGAAGGAATGCCGCCTGTAAAAGCAGCCTTGCGCGGCGCCCAGGAAATCGGCTTTACTGTGCTCTCGATGAGCATTTCGCTGGTCGCTGTCTTCATCCCCATTTTGTTGATGGGCGGTATTGTCGGGAGATTGTTCCGCGAGTTTGCTGTTACCCTCACTGTGGCTATCGGCATCTCGCTTCTGGTCTCGCTCACAACCACTCCCATGATGTGCGCTCTGTTCCTCAAAGCTCGCCGTAAAAATCAGCGCCATAACTTTTTATACCGTGCCAGCGAACGCGGCTTTGATGTTCTTAACCGCGCTTATGGTTCCAGTCTTGCCGGCGTCCTGCGGCATCCTCAGCTGACGCTGATAATCACGCTGGTCGCTTGCGGAGTCACCGTCTACCTCTACATCATCGTGCCGAAAGGCTTCTTCCCGCAGCAGGACACTGGCCGCATCGGCGGGGCGCTCGTGGCCGACCAGGACATCTCTTTTGCTGCCATGAAAGACAAGATGCACCAGATGATGGCCATTGTGATGAAGGACCCGGCCATTCAGGATGTTAATGGCTTTACCGGTGGGGGCACTCTGAATGTTGCTTCCATGCGGGCCCAACTCAAGCCGCTTTCTGAGCGCAAAGTAGCTTCCGATGCCGTTATTGCCCGCCTGCGTGGCAAGCTGGCGCGCGTTCCCGGCGCTACGCTTTACATGCAGACCGATCAGGATTTCCGCGTTGGCGGTCGCGGCGGTAACTCGCAATACCAGTACACCCTTCAAGCCGACAATCTGAGAGATCTGTATGAATGGGCGCCTAAACTGCTCGCCAAGTTGAAAACGCTTCCACAAATCCTCGATGCCAATAGCGACTTGCAGGTACACGGACTCACCACGCAGCTAGTAATCGACCGCAACGCTGCGTCCCGTCTGGGCGTTAGTCCTTCCCTGATTGACACGTCTCTCTACAGCGCCTTCGGTCAGCGTCAGGTGTCCACCATGTACACAGGCATCAATCAATATCATGTAGTTCTTGAGGTGCTGCCCGAATTTCAGCAAGACCCCTCCTCTTTAAAGCAAATCTATGTCCGCTCCAGCAACGGTACCGAGATCCCAATTTCCAACTTCACCAAAGTTAAGACGGAACTGAGTTCTCTCACCGTTAACCACCAGGGTCCGTTTCCGTCCACGACAATCTCTTTCGCTCTAGCGCCAGGAGCCGCTCTTAGCGATGCGGTGAAGGTAGTTCAGGAGGCTCAGGACGACATCAGGATGCCGGCCAGCATCCATGGTGCTTTTGCCGGCACTGCCAAAGCATTCCAAGCTTCTCTTGCCAGCCAGCCACTGCTCATCCTCGCGGCATTGCTCACCGTCTACATCGTGCTCGGCGTGTTATATGAAAGCTACATCCATCCCATCACCATCCTCTCCACCATTCCTTCGGCAGGAGTCGGTGCCTTACTGGCGTTGATTCTCTTCGGCATCGACCTCACGGTCATTGCGCTCATTGGCATTATTCTCCTTATCGGAATCGTCAAGAAGAACGCCATTATGATGATTGACTTTGCGCTGGAAGCCGAACGCAAAGGCGGACTCGATTCCAAGCACGCCATTTATCAGGCATGCCTATTGCGTTTTCGGCCCATTATGATGACCACCGCAGCTGCCCTGCTAGGCGGTCTTCCCCTTGCGCTCGGGACTGGCACCGGTTCTGAACTGCGCAAGCCGCTCGGCATTACGATTGTTGGCGGTCTGCTTGTCAGCCAGGTTCTGACCCTCTACACCACCCCTGTCGTCTACCTTTATC
>CALMAV010000287.1:7963-17944 GCA_937859895.1 uncultured Bryobacterales bacterium
TGCTAAGCTGCAAGCCTGGTTCGGTCGCACCCGCCAAACTACCCCGCGGCTTCAGGCCATTCTTACCGACCCGGCATACGAGAAAGTCTAAGACTTTAACCTCGGTTCAGCCACTCACTAAGCAGGCCAGTTTCGCCCGGCGTATGAATACCTGCTTACTGTGTACCTTCAAAGAAAACTGCGAACAGAGTTCCGTGGTGCTGTACCCAACTACGCCGATCGTGAAAGACATTCTCATTCGTGCTCTCTGGGACGCAAAGATCGGGCACCGGCTAGAGCGGGAAATGGTTTGTCTTGATGCAGCCATCAGTGACGAACAACTGGCTGAGGGCATCAAGAAATGCCTGAGCGAGTTTGAGATGCGGGACATTCGCATCACGCGTTCTCGCAATGCAGAGATGATGAATGCGCCCAGCTTGGCGGGTTGGATGAACCAGTCCGATACGTCGTGGTTCGACCGGGCGCTCGAAGCAGATCGCTTCACGTCACATTTCCAACCCATCGTAAATTATGGCGACGGCGGTGTACACGGGCATGAGTGCCTCATTCGCCTGCAGTTGGAACGGCCTTACAGCGGTGGAGAGATCATCAACGCTGCCGTATCTCGCGGGCGCATCCACATATTCGACTCGTACACGCGCCAGCTAAGCGTCCGGCTTGCTGGAGCTCAACATACGCCCGGCACAAAGGTGTTCATCAACTTCATGCCGTCCTCCATCTACGACCCGGCGTTCTGCATGAAATCGACTCTGGAAGCAATGAACCGTACCAACCTGACTCCGAAAGACATTGTCTTCGAAGTGGTCGAGTCAGAGGCCATCACCGACGTCAACCACCTGAAGAAAATTTGTGCTTACTATCGGGATCACGGCTTCAGCTTTGCGCTCGACGACGTAGGGACCGGCTCCAACTCTCTGCAGATGGTGTGCGACCTGCAACCTCACTATATGAAGATCGATAAGTCGCTCATCTCAGGCATCGGTAATCCTATGTACCGGTCCGCCATCCAAAAGCTCGTCGATCTTGGAAATGAGTTTGGGGCTCGTGTGATCGCGGAAGGAATCGAGACACGGGAGTCTGCCGAGGTCTGTCTTAGCTTGGGGATCGAGCTGATGCAGGGTTACTACTTTGCTAAGCCGTCAGCGTCTATGGTCACTACGGCAAGCCAACTCCGCAATCTGGCCCGGCAAGTTAGCCCTGCCCTCAACGTAATTAACGCTCCGACGTCTTTGGCAGGAGCTACACTCCAATAATCTGGCCGTCGCGCATTGTGACGGTTCGGTCGGCAAACGCAGCCGCTTCCGGATTGTGCGTAATCATCAGAATCGTCTGTCCACTCTGTCGATTCAGATCCCGAAGGATCTTTAGAACTGCATCAGAGTTTACGGTATCCAGGTTGCCGGTCGGCTCATCGGCCAACAATATCGCCGGTTGATTCACCAAGGCTCTCGCAATAGCGACTCGTTGCTGCTCGCCGCCCGAAAGTGCGCGGGGCTTGTGATGAAGCCGTTTGTGAATGCCTAGGAGCTCAAGAGTCTCTCCAAAGCCAGGTGGTTCCGTCTCATTGCCTGCCAGTGATCGGGCAATCCGAATGTTGTCAGCGGCGGTGAGTGTAGCGAGCAGGTTGTACTTCTGGAAAATGAATCCGACCTTCTTCTGCCTTAACTCCGTCCGTTCATTTTCAGTCAGCTTGCGCAGGTCAACCCCGTCAACCAAGACCTCGCCGGCCGTAGGCGGAGCCAATCCGCCCAGGATGTGGAACAGCGTGGATTTGCCGGAGCCGGACGGTCCGATAACGGCAAGAAACTCACCGCGGGGCACACTTAGATCGACGCCCCGCAAGGCATGCACGTCGACTTCGCCAACGCGGTATGTCTTATATAGCTTTGAAACCTGAATGATTGCTGGGCCGCTACTCATACGACAGCGCCTCTATGGCATCCTGGCGAGCGGCTTTCAACCCGGGGTAAATTGCCCCTAGCAGGGCGCCCGCAAGCGCAATTGCACCAGCAATCGGCCACCAATCTGGAACAGTAACTACCTGGAGCGAGGCCGGCATGATCGCCATGATCAGCCCTTTGGCTCCAAACGAGAGAATAATGCCGATAATGCAGCCCACAACTGCGAGCACGATCGACTCGCGCACCAGCATGTCAATGATGGTGAACGGCTTCGCACCTAGCGCTTTCAAGATTCCCAGCTCGCGCGTACGCTCCACCACCGCTGTGTACATCGACAGGAACACAACCAAAAAGCCAACGAACACCGCCAGAGCCACGACGACATAGATAAAAGACCGCAACTGCGGGATGTTGCTGATGCTGAACTGGCTGAGAAAAGCAGGAGCCGAGATCGCCGTCAAGTTACCTTCCAGCACGCTGTTCAGATGTTTGACCTCAGCATCTATAGCAGCAGGATTATCGAGCTTGACAAAAATCTGGGAGATTCGTGACGGAGTTGCATTACCTGTCAATTCTTGTAGCGTCTTCAGCGGAACTACGAGACGGCCGAGTACACCGCCGTCCATGATCCCGGTGACGCGCCAATCATGATTGAGCAGCTTGTAGATTTGCCCGACATTGACACGGTGTTGCTGAGCGTAGTACTCGTCTACAAGAAGGTCGTTCGGCTCTGATGGAGGCTGGCCCTTTTGCAGTCGAAAACCACCACTCAATTGGGTGAACTGCGCAATGTCAACTCCGTTGATCGCTGTAAGAAGCTCGCCAGGAACCGGAATAATCAGGCCGCCTACGGCAAGCTTTACATGGGGCTGCTTCTGCACAAATTGAACAAACTTTGCGTCGATCTGGCCAGCGGAAAACGAAATCGTAGCTCCCGGCTTGAGGAAGATGTCCGCGCCCGTTCCTTTAGCCCGGTTGGCATTATCTTCCAGCATGCCTCGGCTGAGACCGATCAGCGTTAGAATCAGCATCACCTGAACGCCAACTACTAGCGCGCAAAGCAAAGTCCGTACCAGGCGGTACTTGATGTTCTCAATTACAAGCTTGTTAATCATCTATGCAAAGACCCGCGTCACTGCTGGGTAGCCAGAAAGTCTTTCGCAACGCGTTCTACCCGCTGGTGATCGATGTCAATGCGTCGGTTCAACTGCCGCATTGTTTCGTCATCGATGTGATTGGAAAGCATCGTCAGCGCGAGTTCAATTGCCGGCTGCTGCTCGATAGTGGAACGACGGACAACGTAGCAGGCATTGTACGGAGGGAATGTGTGTTTATCGTCGGCCAGCACAGCAAAGCGACTGTCGGTCAGGGGAGCGTCGGTCGAGTTGGCAGCAATCATATCGACGTTCCGCTGCCGTAGAGCCTGATACAGCAAGCCCAAATCCATGCTCTGCGGAGTGCCTTGCCAATGCAAATTATAAGTCTTATCAAGCTTACGAAGTCCATCTGGCCGGGTTAGGAATTCATAGCCGACCCCGAGCCGCCAGGCACGACTGGTGGCGGAGGAAAGATCCGGGTGGGTCAACTGTTTGGCATCCTGCGCTCTCACTACCATCGCAAATGTGTCATTGAATCCGAGAGGCGGCAACCAGATCAGGCCGAAACGCTCGAAGTATTGAGCCTTTACATCAAGGTAAGCGCGAGCAGGATCTGTCGGAATCTGCGTCTTCAGAACAACACTGCTGGCTGTTCCGGTGTACTCAGGATAGATATCGATGTCGCCTTTCCGAATAGCCTCGTGAGTCAGGAGAGTTCCGCCAAGATCAAGCTTGCGCACAACCTTCACGTGGAGTTTCCGTTCAAGTTGCTGGGCAGCAATCTCGCCTAGCACCAACTGTTCGGTGAAGTTTTTAGAAGCAACGACAATCGACCCTGAGCGTGAGCAGGAACACAACGCGAGGCAGGCAAGGGCGACAATTAAGAGCTGTTTCATACCCGTCGCAGCTTCCGTTCTACAAGTGTCATTCCGGCGTCGGCAGCAAGCGCCAAAGCCGCCGCCGGTATTGCGCCGGCCAAGATTTCAAGTGTGTCCACCGAAGCAACACCACGGAAAATCAGTACACCTAAACCGCCTCCCCCAATCACCGCAGCGATAACAGCAGTCCCAATGTTGGTTACCAGCGCGATGCGAATACCCGCAATGATAGTCGGAGCGGCCAACGGCAGCTCCACCAGGCGTAGTAATTGCCCGTCAGTCATTCCCATAGCAACAGCCGCTTCCCGCACCGGCCGATCTACCGTCGTGATGCCCACAACCGTGTTGCGCAGAATGGGCAGAAGCGAATAAAGAACCAAACAGAGAATGGCAGTGTGGGCGCCAATACCTCCAATGAAGGGCACAGGAAGCAGAAAACCAAACAGAGCAAGACTAGGCACAGTCTGGAAGACGTTGGCCACAGTGACGGAGGCGCTACGCAAACGAGGTCGCCGCGTCCCCAGAATGCCCAGCCCAACACCGATGACAATGGCGAAAAAAGACGAGACGCCGACTAGGAACAGATGCTCACCTGTTAGTTGGACAATGTCTCTCAACAAACTTTGAAGGACGACCGGATCCAAAATTCTGTCCTATGGCTTAATCTGCGGCTTGTCGTGCTGCGTATCCTGCGCATCCACAGCGTATAAATGACAGCTCTCTACGTCTTCGCGGAAACGAAACTTGGGATGAAAGAAGAGCGCCGCGCGAACGTCGCCATTACCTTCGGCAGACTTCTCGAGCCATGTTCCGTCTGCTTCACGCCGCTCAATCAGCTTCAGTTCGAACCCCTTGTGCAGACTGGCCAGCAGACCGCCCCCAATCTTTACGTCCCGGTCTGTGCGGATCTGCAATTCGACGGGCGTCCCGCTTTCTTCATCGATCCAGATACGGCCGCTCAGCGCCTGCGCAAGGCGCTCTTCTACCTTGTGCGGTTGAAACTTAGGGTCGCCGGACATGTCAAAGGCTATTGTGTCGCGCCCCCAGCGGCTTTCACGCCGCCCGTTAGTTAACCGCTGCGCACGGAGAAACATTGCAGTTTGACGCGCTTTTGTATCCTCCTTCTTGGCAGCCTCGGCCCGATTGCTGTACAGCTTTACTTGCCGGTCGGCTTTTTCCTTCTCGCGTGTGGCATCAGCACCCGTCAGATCCTTGCCATTGCGCGCCAGCACGTGGTCTATCTGAACTCCATTCACAAAAAAGCGTTCAGACCGGCGCGCGGAGTGTTTTTTAACTGAGCCATCATCGTTCAATTCATCGTAGTAACCATGAACGTTACACGAATACCGCTCTAATGCCTGCTGGGCCTTCTGCATACTTGCGAGCGCGCGCTCTTTCAGCTGCTGCGGATCGGGAACAGGCGCGTTATTCATAGGCGCTCCATTTGCCGCGCCGAACACGACAGGAACAATAATCAGGAACAAAGTTAGCCTGGTCATGCTTTCCAGGCAGCAACCGTATCTGGAGCTAAAGTACTGCGGAAAGCAGCGGCCGTGGGCGTTTGTACCTGGAAGAACTCGGAAGGAGTCGCGACGACCTCCAACCGGCCCTCACTGAGCACAGCAATACGAGTGCCAATGGCCAACGCTTCTGCAATGTCGTGAGTGACAAACACCGAAGCCACCTGATACTGATCGCGAAGGCGCAGAAGCTGCTGCTGCATCTCGCGCCTTGTAATGGGGTCAAGAGCACCGAATGGTTCATCGAAGAGAAGCAGCGCAGGCGACACAGCCAGGGCTCGCGCAACCGCAACCCGCTGCCGTTGACCTCCCGAAAGTTCTTGCGGATACCGACTGCGAACAGACTCATAGCCTAGCCCGACCTGGTCGAGAAGCTCGCGGGCACGCTGCCCTTGACGTTCGGCAGGCCAATCTAGCAGCCGCGGCATGAGCGACACGTTCTGCTCAACTGTCCAGTGCGGCATTAATCCAAACTCCTGGATCACGTACCCAATCTGCCGTCGAAGCGCAATCGGGTCCATCTCCCTGTTATCCTGCCCATCCAACAAGATGCTGCCCGACGAGGCCTCCAGAAGCCGATTGATGAGTCGAAGGGCGGTTGTTTTGCCGGAGCCGCTTCGGCCTAGCAGGACCAGCGTCTCTCCCCGTTCTACTTCGAGGCTCAATCCTTGAAGCACGACCTGGCTGCCCGCCGAATAGCCGACATTACGGAACTCTAGAAATGCCAGGAGGTCTCCACGCTGCGGTTCACCAATTATTGTACGGGAAAGAGTGCAAGGTGAGCAGATCTGCCCTGCAAACGTGAATTCCTCTGCTATTTTATAGCTTTCGGGCCACTTGAATAGTATGAAGCTGGTCCGCTTATCTGCATGCCTTATCAGATTCAACCTCTCCGCGAATTTCTTGTTCATCCTTCGCTTCCGCCCTCACTCAGCCGACTGTCCGAATTAGGTTATAACCTGCTGTGGAGTTGGGACCATTCCATTCGAGCGTTGTTCAGGCGGTTGGATCCGGTGCTTTGGAAAGAGTTGAATCACAACCCGATTGCACTGCTCGGTCGGGTCTCGCAGGAAAAGCTGGACAAAGCAGCGAACGATCCCCGCTTCACGTCGCTTTATCGCCGGGCCTGCGAACGTCACGACAATTACTTGCACGTAGCTCCAAAGAACGAGAACACGCCACGAATCGCGTACTTCTCTATGGAATACGGTCTGCTCGATTGCATGCAGATCTATTCAGGCGGTCTGGGCCTACTGTCGGGCGACCACATGAAGGCGGCGAGCGATAGCGACTTTGCCCTTGATGGAGTGGGACTGCTATATCAGCGCGGCTACTTTCAGCAGTCTCTCAATCCGGATGGTTGGCAGCAGGAGCGCCAGCCTGTGAACGACTTCTACACGCTTCCAGTAAGGCCATGTGAAGGCCCGAATGGAGGAGACGTTATCGTGAGCGTAACTCTGCCTTCTGGCGAGGTGTTCATTAAAGTCTGGCACATAGATGTTGGCCGGGTGAAACTATACCTGCTGGACACCAACATTCCTCAGAACACATCCCAGGACCACCGTGATATCACCGATCAGCTGTATGGCGGCGATACCCACAAGCGCATCAAGCAAGAGATTGTTTTGGGCATTGGTGGTTTGCGCGCGCTGCGAGCACTGAACATCCAGCCGACTGTCCACCACATGAATGAGGGCCACTCAGCGTTTCAAGCACTGGAGCGGGTGCGCCTGCTAATGGCAGAGCACAAGTTAGCTTTCGATCAGGCGTTGGAAGCCACGCGGCTGAGCAATGTTTTTACGACGCATACCTCCGTGCCAGCAGGTATCGATCTGTTCGATAGCGGCTTAGTATACGAGTACTTCGCCAGGTATTGCGAGGATGCACAGATTCCGTTTGACAAGATGCTGGCACTCGGCCGCAACCAGGCGAACGATTCAGCCGAGCGATTTTCAATGGCAGTCTTTGCATTGAAAACTTCTGCATTCCGCAATGCAGTAAGCCTGCTGCACCGCTACGTTTCGCAAGAGATGTTTCAGGATCTGTGGCCGCGGCTGCTGGTCGATGAAGTGCCGATTACCTCGGTAACCAACGGCGTTCATTCGCCGACCTGGATCAATGGAGATCTAGCTGGCTTATACGACCAGTATCTGCAGCCAGATTGGCGCGACCGATTGGAAGACACCAAGATGTGGGAACTGGTGCATGAGATACCGGGCCAGGAACTGTGGGAAATGCATCGCAAGCGAAAGCGGCGCATGGTGGCATACGTACGTGAGCGCGCAGTGGCCTCAGCTACCCAGCGGAAAGCTTCAGCAGCGGAAGTGCGACGGATGCAGGAAGTGCTCGATCCGGATGTGTTGACCCTCGGCTTTGCGCGGCGTTTTGCTACCTACAAAAGAGCGACTTTGCTGTTCAGAGATGTTGCCCGGCTCAAAAGATTGTTGAACAATCCCAAGATGCCGGTGCAGATTGTTATCGCCGGCAAGGCACATCCTAAAGACAATGAAGGCAAAAAGCTGATCCGGGAGATTGTAAACCTGTCGCGTGACCCAGAATTAGCCAAGCGGCTGATCTTTGTGGAAGACTACAGCATTCAGGTAGCACGCGAGATGGTGCAGGGAGTGGACCTCTGGGTGAACAATCCGCGGCGCGGCGAAGAGGCCTGCGGAACCAGTGGTATGAAGGCGAGCATGAACGGCGTGCTGAACTTCAGCGTTCTGGATGGCTGGTTTGACGAGGCTTATGAAAAGTCGGCAAGCTGGGCGATTGGCGATCGTGTTCCGTTTTCAGATGACCAGAATGACCTGCATGCCGGAGCCATCTACTCGACTCTGGAGAACGACATTGTTCCGCTTTATTACGCAGCGTCGGAACAGGAGATTCCGGCCGAGTGGGTAGGGCGCATGAAAACTTGTATCGCCAATATTACGCCTTGGTTTAGCTGTGGCCGTATGGTGGCCGAGTACATGTTGGAGTTATACCAACCGGCGCACAAGCTGTGGAAGCAGATTTCGGCTAACGGGTTTCAGGAGGCGCGACAGAAGAGCGTATGGGATAGCCGTGTCAATCAAAGTTGGAGCGCGGTGCGGTTTGTTGATGTTGGTGGGCAAAGGGACGAACAGATTCAGAGTGGCGCTGCGGTTCCATTGAGTGCGACTGTTGATCTTGCAGGCTTGAAGCCGGATGAAGTACGTGTAGAAGCGGTTATCGGTCAGGTTGGGGTGAATGGACAGCTGCAGCACACCTTTGTTGTTCCGTTGAAGCCCGACAAGCAAAGCGGGACAGCCGTAACGTTCTCAAGTGAATTCAATGTTCAGCAGACTGGCCGTGTCGGTTACTCAGTTCGTATCGGACCGAATCATTTCGATAATCCTCTTACGCGGCCTTGTAATTCACTTTTGAAGTGGGTATCGGAATAAAGTAGTACTAATCAGCTGAAAAGGTCATGAGAAAAGAAGCTATGCCACTAGCGCCGTATTTGTTAATCGTGGTACATCTCTAGCAGAGGCAGGCAGGTTCTGCTGATTCACCCTACCAAAATTTCGAACCTGCTCTCACAGTCGAGACGCCAGCGTAGTAGATTTTTGTCGCAACCAACACTGGTGATGCAATTAACGTACGTCGAACTCCGCGAATGGGTAGATTACTTCCTTTTCGACAGAGTGTCGACGATTGAAGGAGCCGATCAACGACTATGGACGGCGATCGCAAGTACAAACAGCAAGGCTATCAGGATTCAGGGCGAAAGTTCGAATCAAACAATTTCGATCGTTCGCGTGTACCGGGTCCTAAGCCGCCGCTCGATATCACAGGCCCGCGGCTTCCCCGCTTAGTTCAGAGTGTAGCGGCAACACGCTGTTTTAACTGTGCCACTACATTGATGCCGGACATTGCGGCCGATACAGTGTGCCCGAAGTGTAAAGCTGAGCTGCACTGCTGTAAGCAGTGTGTTCACTTCGATTCTTCTACCCGATTCCAATGCCTGAAGCCAATTGCGGTACGCATTGTGGCAAAAGATCGGGCTAACACGTGCAACTACTTCATGCCCCGAGTAACTGTGGCGAAAGACTCGCAGCCGATGGGCCCGGTGGAACGCGCAGCAGCTAGCTATCAGCCTTCCGATGGAGCACCGCGGACGATAAGCGATGCCCGGGCCGCATTCGACAGCCTTTTCAAAAAGTAGTATTTGCTTTGACTTCCCTTTACTTCAGCTGTGCCGGGCTCTATGCCGCACAGATCAGCACGCATGGCCGCTCCTAAAATTAAAAAGAAAGCACTAAACACCAAGGCTTCTCCGCTTCCCAGGCAAGCTGCTATCCCTTGCCTTGTATTGATAGCTCTGATATTCATCTTTCTGGCGTTTTTCTTTTTCGCTGGATTTCATTTCGCGACTCAAAGCTAAATATGGGAAGCAAAAAAGAACCTATGCGAACGGATGGGCGGATGCCCGATCAATTGCGAGAGACCCGGATCACCCCCGATTATTTAAAGACGGCGGAAGGTTCGGTGCTAATCGAGGCTGGCAATACGCGAGTGTTGTGTGCGGCCACGGTAGAAGACTCAACTTCTCCCTTTCTGCGCA
>CALMAV010000288.1:0-4722 GCA_937859895.1 uncultured Bryobacterales bacterium
ATGCAGAAGGCGTCAAGATAGCTGCGAAAAGCGTCAATTTCCATGACCGCAGTTTGTCGTGATTTGCAGGAAGGTTGTCGTGCCTGGCAGCGGCGACCCGTGCCATTGGGCCCTAGTCTGGAAATCAGCAGGGGAGTTAGACGGCGCTTTCAAGCCAGCCTCCAAACCGGTAAAAGGCTCACAATCATGCGGAATCTCAACGACAGCAACATGAAAATCGGCATCGACCGTCGCTCCTTTTTAGGCACTATCGGAGCTTCCGCAGCCGCAGCTCTTGCCGGCGTGCTTTCGATTTCCGCAGTTGCGGAGCCGAGCGTACAAGCGCACATCAGTGGGCGACGCAAGTTGGGTTCACTTGAAGTCTCGACGGTGGGCCTTGGCGTCCAGAACATGAGCCGCAAGTATGAGACGACGGTGCCGTACCGTCCGGAGATGATCGACATCCTCCGCGCAGCCTACGATCACGGGGTCACGTTTTTCGATACGGCTGAAGCTTACGGGCCTCTCGAGTGTGAACGGATCCTGGGTGAGGGCATCGCGCCGTTCCGGAATAAGGTCGTGATCACGTCGAAGTTTGGTTGGAACATAGACCCTGACACGGGCCGGTTCCAAATGGGGCTTAATAGCAAACCTGACCACATCAAGAGAGCCGTCGAGGGAATGCTCAAGCGTCTCCGGACAGATCGAATCGATCTTCTGTATCAACACCGCGTAGACCCGCAGGTTCCTATTGAAGATGTCGCCGGAGCAGTCAAGGACCTCATGGCGGAAGGCAAGGTTTTGCATTGGGGTCTTTGCGAGATGGGTCCGAACACTCTTCGTCGCGCACATGCGGCGCTTCCCGTCACTGCCGTACAGAACGAATATTCGATGCTTTGGCGCGGACCGGAAGAGGTTGTCATTCCCATCTGCCAGGAGCTAGGCATCGGGTTCGTGCCGTGGAGTCCACTGGGTGTGCAGTTCCTTACCGGCGCCATTGACGAAAGCACTCGTTTCGCACCCGGCGACATTCGCTCGGCAGAACCTCGATTCTCTCCGGAAAACTTGAAACACAACCTCCAGCTCGTAAAGCTCGTGAAGCTGTGGGCTGAACGGAAGCAGGCCGCTCCAGTCCAGATTGCGCTCGCTTGGCTGCTGGCGCAGAAGCCGTGGATCGTGCCGATCCCAGGCACAACGCAAATGGCGCACATGATCGAAAATATTGCTGGCAGCTCGGTTACCTTCAGCCAGGATGAACTCCACGAGCTGAACGCGTCGGTATCGAGTATTCAGATCCAAGGCAAACGTCTGCCGGATGGGGTACTCGCACTTTCGGGCGTAGAAGCGGCTCCGAAGAGTTAGCCAAAAATGCTGACCGCAGAATTCTTACATCCGAGTAGCGCGAAGGATCGGCCACACCCCTTTAAGTTCCGCACAGGTCAACTACACATAACGAAAGAGAGAACCATGAAATCCTTACTGTTAGGTCTACTTTTATCAGCACTGATTGTGCAATCGTCGCCTGCACAGCAATCGGCAGCTCCGCCAACGGAAACGATTAAAACTGCCGCAAGTCATACACCCGAACAACAAGAAGTCATCGACCTCTCAAACACGAAATGGGATTGGATGGCAGATAAGAAGGTGGATTCCTTAGAAACACTGTTTGATGACAAAGCTATGTTCACTCACATGGGCGGCACATGGGGAAAGACCCAAGAATTAGCGACCATCAAGAGCGGTGGGATCTGGTATAAAAAAGCCTTCGTTTATGCAGTGGACGCTCGCCTATTTGGTAATGCAGCCATCCTGCTAGAAGACATGGACTTGCAGGCAGTTGTCGGTACGCACGAAGTCACCAATGCCTTTATGGTGACTGAGGTTTATAGCAAGGAAAACGGCAAGTGGAAGCTTGCTCAACTCACGTTCTCGCATCTGCTTAGGCCGGTCAAAGTGAGTAGCAGTAAGAATTAGCCATTAACATCCGAACGACGGCGGGTTTCACGATGGTGAGACAAATAGATGTCTCATTGAGGATTGCCTTCGTGGTGATTTGTTTTCTGTCCGCGGCCACTGCGGCGGAGCAAATTCCAACGAAGTGCCAAGGGCCCCCGCGGACAAGATTCCCATCGTTTGTCTGTCTCGAACGAACAACATTAACGCCGCTGCGGACATCATCCACGAAAAGATTGGTGGCAAACTGGTCGCTCTTGAATTGCAAACGCCGTATCCGGAAGACTATTACGCCACTGTCCAGCAAGTCGTCCGCGAGAAGGAGACCGGCTATTGCCGCCTCTCAAGACGGTGATCGACGTACCCGATCAATACGATTTCGTCTTTGTCGGCTTTCCAACTTGGGATATGAAGCTGCCGCCGCCCATAAGGAGCTTCCTGCATCAGTACAGTTTCCGGGGAAAGACAATCATCCTATTCAATCCCAACGGTGGATGCGGCCCAGGGCGCACCTTCCAGACCGTGCGGAACGGTGTCCGCAAAGCACGATGCTGCAGGGTTCTCCACACGGAGAGGATTGGAAAGAGATGGGCAGCTTCTTGCCATCAGAGATACCAGGGGGGAAGAGTTCGGAAGGAAGGGGAAAGCTGGCTAAGAACAGTCGGGATCTGGAAGTGAAGCGTTCTACAACAGTGCAGTAGAAAGGGTGAACAATCGTGGAAAAGAGAACCTTAGGAACAAGCGCGCTTGAAGTCTCAGCGTTGGGACTCGGCTGCATGAGCATGACCTCGGCTTACGGTCCGGCCGCCGATAGAGGCGAGATGATCCAACTGATGCGGTCAGCTCACGACAAGGGCATTACATTCTTCGATACGGCCGAAGCCTACGGACCGTTCGCAAACGAGGAGTTGGTGGGCGAGGCACTGGAGCCGATTCGCGAACAAGTTGTGATTGCTACGAAGTTCGGCTTCGATATCGATCCCGAGACCGGCAAGCGGGGCCCAGGTACAAACAGCCGTCCCGAACACATCAAAGCTGCGGCCGTGGCTTGCCTGAAGCGGCTTCGCACAGACCATATCGACCTCTTCTACCAGCATCGCGTCGATCCCAACGTTCCGATCGAGGAAGTCGCCGGTGCCGTAAGGGGTTTGATTGCCGAGGGCAAGGTGAGGCACTTTGGCCTGTCAGAAGCGGGCATAGGCACCATCCGCAAGGCCCACGCCGTGCAGCGGGTTACAGCACTGCAGAGTGAATACTCACTATTCTGGCGCGGACCGGAAGACGATGTTTTGCCCGTGCTCGAAGAGCTTGGTATCGGCTTTGTACCGTTCAGCCCTCTCGGCGCCGGCTTTCTGACTGGACAGATCGACGAGAACACGAAGTTCGACCCGACCGACTTCCGCAATCACGTTCCACGCTTCTCACCCGAGGCGCGCAAAGCCAATACGGTGCTCGTCCATGCCGTGCAGGCAGCAGCACAGCGCAAGGGCGCTACGCCAGCTCAGATTGCGTTGGCGTGGTTGCTGGCGCAGAAGCCGTGGATCGTCCCCATTCCTGGCACCACGAAGATCTCACGGATGGAAGAGAACCTCCGAGCCATCGATGTCCAATTGAGGGAGGTGGACCTCCAGCAGATGAAGAATCCACCTCGAAGCTGTCACTCGAGGGTGACCGCCTACCCGAGGCGATGCTCAAGATGACCGGCATCTAGGTAGCGGTTACTCCGAGGCAGAAAGGCAAGCTAGTTTGGCTGGAGTCAGGCAGTGAGCAGGCCTAAAAGGCAGTGGAGTAAAGCAATCCGCCTGCATCAAACGACTGAGTATCGATGGGAGAAATCATGCAAAAGCGCACATTAGGACAGAGTGGCCTCGAAGTCTCAGCACTCGGCCTCGGATGTATGGGCCTGAGCTTCGGTCTTGGCCCCGCCACGGAGAAGGGCGAAGCGGTGGAGCTCATTCGCGCCGCTGTCGAGCGAGGTGTCACCTTCTTCGACACTGCAGAAGTGTATGGTCCGTTCGTCAATGAAGAGGTAGTGGGCGAAGCTCTCGCTCCCTTCCGCAAAGATGTCGTGATCGCGACTAAGTTTGGATTCGAGCCCGATCCCGGCAACGATGGCAAGTGGACAGCAACCAACAGTCGTGCCGACCACCTCAAGCAGGTCGTCGAAGGCACGTTGAAGCGTCTGCAAACGGACACCATTGACTTGCTCTACCAGCATCGCGTCGATCCCAATACGCCCATCGAAGAAACCGCTGGTGCCGTTAAGGATTTAATCCAGGCAGGCAAGGTGAAGCACTTTGGCCTGTCCGAAGCAGGCGCAAAGACGATCCGTCGCGCTCATGCTGTGCAGCCCGTGACAGCCCTGCAGAGCGAATACTCTCTCTTCTGGCGTGAACCCGAGGAGTCTGTTATGCCAACGCTGGAAGAGCTCGGCATCGGCTTCGTTCCGTTCAGCCCTCTCGGCAAAGGTTTCCTCACCGGAAAGATTGATTCCTCGACAAAGTTCGACAGCACCGACTTCCGCGCCACTGTCCCTCGATTCAGCGAAGCCAATCGCAAAGCGAATCAGGCACTCGTCGATGTCATCACCAAGTTCGCAGAACAGAAGCAGGCTACTCCCGCTCAGGTCGCCCTCGCATGGCTGCTCGCGAAGGCACCGTGGATCGTTCCGATTCCAGGCACCACGAAGCTTTCTAGACTAGAAGAGAATCTTGGTGGGGCTGCCATCGAATTGACCGCTGATGACCTGCACTCGCTCCAAGAGGCGTCGTCTGCCATCAAGGTGGAAGG
>CALMAV010000288.1:4732-7478 GCA_937859895.1 uncultured Bryobacterales bacterium
GAAGGTGAGCGTTATCCCGCGACACACGCAAAGCTTATCGACCGCTAGAGCCGTCGATCTTTGTCTCATTGATCGACTCTTTCTGAACTGCCATTCCTTGAAATCCGGTTCGGGTTTTGGGAGCGGGCCGGTGCACTTCGTGCGAAGGTCTTGGCCAAAGGCCGCAAGGCACGATTAGGCGATGCGCTGATTTCCCAAACGTGCCTCGACGCTGGAATCCCACTCTTAACACGAGATTGAGACTTCCGCGCATTCGCAAGAGCCGCTGGTCTAACTCTGTTAGTTGACGTTTAGCTGATGAGCAATCTGCGGCTCAGCCGGCTTAGAAACAATCTGCTCGAGAGCCCTTTGAAAGAGGTTAACTCAAGCGCAGATTTCCAGTCAACGGAAGCAAGAAGCCTAGGCCTTTTTTTACGTCCAAGCTAATGACAAGATAAGTGGGCGTTGGCCGGTTCGCCTTCAAAGGGCGTTGGGTGAAGTCAGCTACGGTTTATAAACCCTTGGCGACTACGGGAGATCTATCAACTTAAGATGAGTTCTCCGGGTGCTCGGGAAACGGGTGCTCACGACACATCATCAGAATTGCTATTGACTTGCCATTCGATAACTGGTACGGTGTTCGCAATCTAACTCACTCCGGGGGACCTTCACGACATTTATCTAAATGATGGAGTGCTAGGAACTTCGCTTTTGAAGTTTCTCTAATGAAACTTAATAGCAATCGAACAGGAGATTAGGAAATGCAGTTTGATTCAGCATCGTGGATGATTGCCTTGATGCGGGTAAACGGGCAGCTTCAAAGCGAAGTCTACTACCTTAAGCGGCAGTTGGACTGGCGCGAGCAGGTTACAAAGGCCCCTTCGGGCATAGCCGCGTACGGTAAGACTGTAACTGCCACGAACACAGGCGCCCTAACCGCCATCGTGTTCGCTGCTGTCCTAGCTGCAGGTTTCGCCGGCCCGGCTGCCGCTGCCGACTGCCCGGGGGCTCCCGTTCCGTACGGGCTGATTGGCAACACTTGGAGTGTTCAAAAGTATCGGCTCGGCTGCCCGATTGAACCGGAGCACGATGTTCCAGGCCGTAAGGGGCGATTGCAGACGTTCCAAAATGGCCAGATCGCTTGGGTCCCCGATCAGGGCCCGAGCATGACCATCTGGGCGATTCGGACCAAGGCCCATTTCCGCGTCGAGTGGAATACCAACGACAATTGGAACTATGACAAGTATTTAATCCGGTGGGATCGCAATGGGCAGAACCTCGGGCAACGCGACATCTCCGGTACCAAAGATGGCTGGTGGGACTTCGACTTCGACACCCCCGGCACTTACACGTTCATCGTCGAGGGGCGTAGCGGCGGCCGCTACCATCATGGATGGACGATTCCCGTTGGCGGCACCATCCCGCCTGGAGATATCCCGCCACCGCCACCCCCTCCGCCACCGCCGGCTCCTCCGCCCACAATTAAGGCGAACACTGAAGGTAAAGGAGCGGGGACCATCCTTATCGTTACAGGCTTTAGTTTTCTACCCCAAAAAACTATTACGGTGCGCGTTGTAGATGACGTGTTTCATGAGCGGAACTTCCAACAGAGCTCTACAACAGCTGGGGGACTCAACATGCGAATATCCCTTCCCTGTAATACTGGACTACCATTTCATGTTTCGGCTACCGACTCGCGCCCGGCACCAGGGATACTTGGAGTGCTCTTCAGCAACTACGTCACCTTGCCTTGCCCCTAAACAGATTGCCGTCAGAGCAGTGTTGTCGGCGTTGTGAATCTTGTTGATGCCATCCAAAATGGGTGACCGGATCTTGTTTGCCCTTCGTGGCCTGCCGCGTAGTGCTGGCTTCCGTAGTTCTCGGCTTGCTCTATTTGGTGTTGTTTGTTTCCAGTCCGGACCACGCGGGGCACCCTACGCGGCTGATCTCTTGCCCTGCATCTCCTCGCGCAGTCGCTGGTAGATGCTCTGCGCAGTGTGCCGCTGCTTGCGTGGCACTTGTTGATCAGTCGTCCTTGCCGGCGGACGCCGTATTTTGATTTCCCGCCGCACGCGGCCCCATCAGAGCAAAGTCGTAAAGATTAGTTGTCATTGCGCCATGAGACTTGCGGAGATTGCAGATAAGTTTCTGGCGGCCATAGTACCCCTAAAAACTTGTCTGCCACCCGTCCTGGCAAATCCCAAGCTACTTCACTCCGCCTATCACTCGGGCTTCGCGATGTTGAAAAGAATGCGTCGCCCAGGGCTTGAGAAGCTGAGGCGGCTATGAGGTGAACCGGTTCAGAGGTTCTCGACCTGGCGAAAACTGATCCGATTACCCTTGATTTACGACGAAGGATGGAGTTTGCGGGCATTCTGATTGAAGGCAGCGCAGGAGGCCGCCCAGAATGCCCAAACCTCGAAGAAAAGACCAGCAAAGCGATCTCTTGCCCTACCCGATCTCGAACAGACGAAGTCTGCCGTACTAAACAGCCTTACGTCCAAGAGCGGCCAGCGAACGTACGATCATGCCGTTAACGAATTCGTTGACTGGTACTGCTCGGAACCACGACTCGCCTTCAACCGTACCGTCGTTCTTCGCTACCGAATCCACTTGGAACAGCGGCACCTCGCTCCCACAACGATCAACCTCCGCTTGGCTGCGGTTAGACGAGTGGCGTACGAGGCAGCTGATTCTGGCTTGCTCAATGCAGAATTTGCTGCCGGTATCCGCCGAGTCAAAAGCGTACGCCGAGTTGGTGTGAGAC
>CALMAV010000289.1 GCA_937859895.1 uncultured Bryobacterales bacterium
GATTACGTGCCCTACTCGATTAGCAAAGGCGGTATGGAAAATATGACGCGGACTCTGGCTCTGGAGTACGCGGGCCGCGGTATTCGTGTTAACTCTGTCGGCCCTGGCGCGACGGTCACGCCTATTAACAACGCCTGGATCGACGACCCGAAGAAGCGCGGAGAAGTGGAAAGCCATATCCCGATGGGGCGCGCCGCTACCTCAGAGGAAATCGCTGTTATCTTTGCCTTCCTCGCTTCGGAGGAAGCCGCCTACATCACTGGGCAGACACTCTTTGCCTGTGGAGGGCTGACGCTTTATCCGGAATTCCGCTCGTCCTGGTCTTCTTAAAACCGTTTGGAAGTGACATGGGCGGGCCATTTGGTAAAAGAATCCAGCTTCAGCCCGTGAGCGGTAGCCAAATGTCGGATTTTTTGCTAAAAGATTGAGAATTTGCGCAAAGCTGATCCACTGACTTGCACAGGCCTTCAATCTTTTATGCAAAGGTGTAAATCCAACCTCGAGAACAGAGTCAACTCGGAGCTTGTCTTTCGTTGCTCTTTGGATCTCACGCAAACTGCTTTGGTACGCGGTTAATGGAGAATAGCCTACATGGTTGAGTTCTTCCAGAAACTCTTCAGTACCGATTTCATGCCGCATGTCTTTTGCTTAAGACTGCCGGAAGTAATCTGGTTGTATATTGTCGGCAATGCGGCAATTGCGCTCGCCTATTTCTGTATTCCTCCAACGCTGATTTATTTCATCCGCAAACGAAGAGACATCGCATTTTCCTGGATGTTTGCTCTATTCGGCCTATTCATCCTGGCTTGCGGGGCGACACACGTGCTGGACATCGTTACTCTATGGCACCCAGTCTACCGGTTCGATGACTTGGTTCTGACTATTACAGCAATATCATCAATTGGAACAGCCATTCTCTTAGTGCGTATTTTGCCGCAGGCTTTGCTGCTGCCGAATCCCCAGCAGCTGCGGGATGAAATCACCAAGCGAACCGGGGCTCAACAAGAGCTGACTCTCCTGAATGAAATGCTGGAAAACAGGGTACTGGAGCGAACTGCAACCCTAAATGCCAGCAATGCGGAGTTGGAAAGAGCCGTGGTGGATCTCCGCTACCAACTGGAGTTGAATCGTGCGATCACCACCCAGGCTGGAGATTCGATTCTTGTGGTTGACCGCACCGGCGTAATCACGTTTGCGAATCCGGAGTCGGAGCGGATGTTCGGCTACCAAGCAGCCGAGCTACTGGGCCGCAGTATGGCTGAACTGGTGTCTTGCAATGAAAGCGATCAGAACGACGCGAATATCCGGGCCGTGGCCGAAGTTGTTGCTGAGCAAAAGCGACTGAAGAATTGGGATACCCGGTTTCACCGGAGAGATCAATCCTGTATTGATGTTGCCTGCTCGGCTGGACCTTTGGAAGTGAATGGACGGTACGCAGGGTCAACTTTCATTTTGCGTGATGTAACCGAGCGCAAGCGATTTGATCGGGCGCTAATTGAAAGTGAGGACAAGTACCGTACATTGGTTGATGCCATGCCGCAACTAGTCTGGGCAGCGCGCGGGGATGGGCAAACGGACTTTTTCAGCAGGCAGTGGTCCGAGTACACCGGGCAGCACGATGCCCGGCAAAGTTTTGACGCCTTTAGCGCAATCCATCCGGAAGATGTAGATCGTACGCGAGAAGCTTGGCAGAGTGCGCAGATCGCTCGTGAACCATATGAGATAGAACATCGGATTCGCCGGTTCGACGGTGCGTGGCGCTGGTTCAAGACCCGCGCGGTCGTGCTGCCCGTGCAGCATGGCGATGGTGATCGCTGGTTGGGTACTTCGACTGACATCGATGCGGACAAGCGCGCGACAACGCTGTTGCAGCAGTTCAACGCGGACCTTCAGAACCTTGCCTTTGCCATGGCACACGACTTACACGAGCCGCTCCGGGCTATTGCTTCTCAGACCCAGTTATTGGCCCGGCATCTGGAACATGATCGCGACAAAACCAGTGGTTTGCTGATCGGCAGAGTGATCGATGGCGCAACCCGTATGCGGCAGCTTCTACGCGATATTACCCAATACTCGGAGGCAATCACACGCCCGTTGCAGATTGAGCCGGTGAAGCTAGATGACCTCATAAATTCAGTCCTAGCGCGGCGACAAGAGAGACTTACGGAGACCGGCACAGTGGTGAACTTGAACCTGCAAGGGGCAGGGCAGGTGGAAGCGGATAGTAATAGCATGCGGATTGTTTTTGACCATCTGTTGGAGAATGCGATGATTTATCGAAAGCCGGACGAGAACTTAGTCATCAATATTTCGAGTCAAACTAGCGGAAGCTCGGTTGTGATTGCAATTGCTGATAATGGAGTCGGAATCAAAGCTGAGTACCATGACCGGATCTTCGAGTTGTTCAAGCGACTCCACAAGCAACGCGAGCACGCCGGAAGTGGCATTGGTCTGGCGCTATGCCGAAAGTTGCTCGAAAGACAAGGCCACCGAATCTGGGTACGATCGGACGTAAATCGGGGTGCTGTGTTTTACTTTTCCTTACCGGCAGTGATCCATCAGAGGAAGGAAGAGCTGCATGAACTTATTGCTGGTTGAGGATAACGAAGCGGACGCTTGCCTGGTTCGAACAGGTTTCGAGATTGCTAATTCCAAGCACCGACTGCACGTTGTCGGAGACGGCGTAGAAGCCATGAGCTTTCTTCAGCGGCAGCAGCCCTTCACCGATGCGCCAATCCCGAAGTTGATTCTCGTTGACTTGAACATGCCCCGAATGGACGGGCGGGAGTTTATACAGGCAGTTCGCAGTGACCTTCGGCTGCGTACGGTTCCCGTGGTAGTTCTGACCACAAGCGACAGTGCAACTGACGTCGATCTCTGTTACCGCCTTGGAGCGAATAGCTTTGTCACAAAGCCGACTGACATTACACAGTTTTTCGATCTGATCCAGTCTATTGAGTCATTCTGGCTACGGTTCGCCCAGTCACCCGAGCTAACTTAGCGGTTTCTTGGCGTATTCGACTCCAATAAGGTACTCGCCACTAGCCTCGGAGCAGTGCCTGACAATCCCAAAAAAAGCTCTATCGTTATGCAGTACTTGGATTTCCCCTCCAACGGGAAGGGGTCTCTGCAGCCGGATGCCCAGTCCCGTTGCAGACCTGTCCTCTATGTGCCCATACTCCTGTCTGCCGGCCCACACGACAGTAATTTGCGCCAGAAATGACTTTCGAAGCGCACGCCGGTTTTCGCTCACAAACTTTAGTGCATGAGAGAAGAAACAGTTCTGAGATTTTTTTGCCGCTCAATGGCCGATATTTGAGGAAGTTGCTCAATCGAATCGGCACAAGCATTGATCGTCTGGGTCAACGGAAGCTTGCCGTGCAGATCAGTGGCTAACGACAATTCCGCTTCGCCGTTCCTCCACTCGAACGGACACGGTTTGGCGGCTCCAGGAGCAACACCAGCGTTTACTTGCGCCACCACTTTCTCTGCACTGGACGGTGAGCGAGTCTGAAACGCACTATTCAGCCGTGCCATAGCGTCCGAGAAGTTTTCTGCACGGGCTGTTCGCCCCTATCCGCAGACTGGTGGCCGGTTGCCTGGTTCGTTGCAGAGTCGGATCCTGCATATGGAGATAGAGCCAGCCGAGGCTAGCCGCTATCGCCACCACGAAAATCAGGAGCCCCACCCAGAGCCGACGCTCCTGTTTTGCCATTCACATGTAAGATCGACAGAAAGGGCCACAAGCGATAGACCCAAAACAATTTGATGATACGAGGATTAACGATCAATTCCCGGCAATGCTTAGGCTGGATAGCAATGGTTTTCTCTAGGCAGTGAACATCAGGATAATCTGAGTTTACGTTTAAATCCTGGTGTCAGAAACTCGAATCTGATGATCCGCAGCACTTTCATCTTTATAGCCGCAGCAATAATGATCATCTTCTACCAATTGCTGCAGCTTCAGCGCCTTCGTTCAGAGTTAAAGGAAGTGAAAACCAACAATTCCAAAAAGGAACAAGTCAGTAGTGCGGGGGCCTCGCCGATTCCACCTGCCAGCTTAGAACAGCAGAGCCGCTGTGCAAAACAGGCCGAGGCATTTTTTTTCACTTGGAATCGGGATACTCGCTCCAGCAAGACTCGCAGAGAGTCTCGTGACTATACAAATCACTTCGACCCGTCCGTAAATGCCTGTTTTATACAGATAAAGAGTTCGTTGATTCCGATAGGTGGCCAGTTTGGTGAGAGTAGGTTTATCTCCAATGTCAATGAAAGTTCCGGGCTGGCCGATTACTTCTGGATTTCACAAGTAAATAAGAAGTACTGGGAGGTTGCGCCCATGCAATGTTATGTAGTGGGTCGGGATGGACAGAAGCATTATTGTTCCTCTGAAGAGGAGTACAACAACTTGGCTCGTTCTACATACGGCATCAATCAATAGCGAATCCACCGTGAATGATCAGATTTAGATTGCCCAAATAAGCGATCTGGTCACCCTTGGGCATGGTCAGGTAATTACCAGCCATGAGCCTCATAGCCCTATCTGGTTACACCAAAGTGCGGTTTAAAGGATTCGTTTGAATATTTTCGCAGTCGAACGTAAACATGAAGGTATTGGTGAGCGCGGTAGGAATCGAACCTACAACCTAATGATTAAGAGTCATTTGCTCTGCCAGTTGAGCTACGCGCCCGATGCGGGTGAGGATGGGCAGCGAATGCCGTCACCACAGAGTTTAGCACGTCCTTTTAGCTATCTCGATTGACTGTATTGGGCGAGAAAGCTGGGGTACAAATGGCAAAGTACTCGGCTCCCTCAGGGCCTGGCGTGCTGTAGCGGACCCACTCGCCCCGGTGTGCGATCACCGCCTGACCAGCCTGCACAACCACCGAACCGGTCCGAAACTCCACTTGGAGAGCGCCTTTGGTCACCACAGTGTACTCGTCGAAAGCCGGGGTCTGGCCGGGCTCCTCCCATCCGCTCGGGCTTTGCATGCGGGCGATGCTCACGCCCTCGGTCTTGCTGCTTGCCCGTCCGATGAATTCGTCAATGAGTTTCGGAAGATTACCCACGGCAGTCACACGAGTGGGTTGTTCAATCAGCGTCGGTTCGGTCATGCCGTCACCGTACTACATGCTAAGCAAAAGCTCTTTGTAACGGTTCGTTAGAATTGAGCCGTCCAGACAACAATGACCAAGCCGCTAATTGAACCCTCTGTGCTTGCCCTGACGCTGCTCGCTGCGGTTGCAAGCCTCACACTTGTGCCGGCCGGGTATACCTGGATGGCCAGCATCGCCGGGCTGATTCTGCTGTTCACCATTTTTTCCTTCGATGATGATAGCTACCGCACTATCCTGCAAAGTCTCTCGTTTGCCAGTGTGTGCGCGTTCTGCCTCTCGGTGGCCGCCATCATCCCTTATCAGTATGTATACGGCTTGCCGACGCCGCGTGAACCGCAATTGGTCAACCGGTGGATGCCGCTGACTTGCGCCTTTGCCATCCTTCTCTTCTGGGTGATTGATCGTGCTCGGATGAGCGGCCGCGTGACCCGGCCTAGAGCCGGAGCGGCAGCAGTCGGATCAATGTTCTCCCCAGCTCCCACCGCCGAAGCAACCACGCCAATTATGCCTGCGCCCGTGGCATCGTTACCTGTTACCCCGCCGCCAGTCGCCCCACCACCTGCCATGCCTTCGCCGATTATGACCACCGTCCGGACAGATTCAGGTGCTCCTCATCTAATCCGTAGCGAAACCCCAGTGCCTTTTCCCGCTGCCCCCACGCCTGCACCAAAGCTCGCCGAGATCTATGTGCGCTTAACTGGCGAGGGCCTGAACCTGATGCGTTCAGTGCAAGCCGAACCGCTTGGCCGTGACTACTATCGGATTACTGATACCATGCCCGAAACGGAAACCTGGGAGTTCACGCCCGGCATGGTTGTTCGCTGTAAGAAGCAGAATCTTTCAACGGGCAAAGCAATGGTGGCGACCGAAGAAGCGCAACGGTCTACGTAAACGTGTGAGGACGACGCAAGGCATTGATATAGCCTCCTAATGCGCTAAAAGGAGAACGGTGACACTACAAGAAGAAACTGTTGTCGAAGTACCGACACTGACCGGTCCCATGCGGACGTATCTGATTCAGCCGTCCGCTCCAGGGCGGTATCCGGCAGTGATTCTCTACTCCGAAATCTTTCAGGTAACTGGCCCTATCAGGCGTACCGCGGCACTTATCGCCGGGCATGGTTACCTGGTGGCAATTCCGGAGGTGTATCACGAGCTGGAGCCGGCAGGCACAGTGCTTCCTTACGATCAGGCCGGCGCCGATATTGGTAACGATCATAAGTATGGGAAGGATTTGGCTGCTTACGATTCGGACGCTTTGGCGCTCATCCAGTACCTCCAAGCTCGGAGCGAGTGTAGCGGCAAGCTGGGTGCGGTGGGCATCTGCTTGGGTGGTCATCTGGCTTTTCGAGCGGCCATGCACCCCGAGATCCTGGCTACGGTCTGCTTCTATGCGACTGATATCCATTCCCACTCGCTAGGTCGAGGTAAGAATGACGATTCGCTGGTTCGTGCAGGTGACATTAAGGGCGAACTGCTGCACATCTGGGGTCGGCAGGATCCCCATGTGCCGCTTGAGGGACGCAATCTGATAAAAGCGCGACTGGATGAGGTAGGCGCGAGCTTCCAGTGGTTCGAAGTGAACGGCGCGCATGCTTTTTTGCGTGATGAAGGCTATCGCTATGACCCGGCGTTAGCGCGTCTCTGTTACGGTCTGCTGCTGGAAGTTTTTCATCGTAAACTTGCCTGACACTTTCCTCCTTCAGTGAGTCTTAACAAAGGAGGATGTTATGCATAATTCATTGCAAGCCGTACTGACACTTGGCACGGTACTCGCCTCAGGGGTATCTGCTCAGAAGCCCGACTATCCGTTCTTGCACGGACCCAAGGGAGAAGCACGCCTGATTCAGCAGGTGCGGCACGAGCTAGTTATGTTGCCATACTACAGCGTTTTCGATGATCTTAGCTTTCGTGTTGACGGCACTACGGTGACTCTACTAGGTGAAGTAACTCGGCCAATACTGAAGAGCGACGCTGAAGGCGTGGTGAAAAACCTGGAAGGCGTTACGCAAGTAGTGAATCAGATCGAGGTGCTTCCCTTATCGCCGTTTGACGATCAGATCCGCCGAGCCATGCTTCAGACGATCTATGGCGATCCCCAGATAGGAACCCGCTACGGGAATCGGGCTTTGCCGAGCATCCATATCATTGTGAAGAATGGGCACGTTCGGTTGGACGGCATTGTGGCAAACACATTCGATAAGAACTTAATTGGCGTGCGGGCGAATAGTGTCCCCAACGTGTTCTCGGTAGACAATCAGCTGCAGGTTGAAACGCAAGGTGATGGTGGCAAAAAGTAACGAGGAGTCTCTTGACCGACTTGGTCAGATCGCTATCCAGATCGGTTTAGGCGGACTCGCGCCGAGTCAGGAACTTGTCATAACGGCGCCAGTGGAGGCATTACCGCTGGTGCGCCGCATCACAGCCCATGCTTATCGTGCGGGCGCCAGCTTGGTCACCACTCTGTTTACTGATGAACAATCCACTTTACTGCGCTTTAGAAATGGCAACGATGCGGCGTTCGATAAAGCTGCTGTTTGGCTTCACGATGGCATCGCTAACGCATACCGAAGCGGTGCTGCGCGGCTGGCTATAACAGGAGGCAACCCCGCGCTCCTAGCCGGGCAGGATCCGAGCAAGGTAGCCCGGGCGAATCTGGCCTTTTCCAAAGCAAGCCGCCCCGCGCTGGACCTGATTACCCGGCATGAGATCAACTGGACAATTGTGCCTTATGCTACTTCGGCGTGGGCTCGGCTCGTCTTTCCAGACGTGAGCGAAGACAAAGCCGTAGACCGATTATGGGATGCCATCTTTGCTGCCACTCGGGTTGATACTCCCCATCCAGTTTCAGCCTGGCAAGAGCATGAGGCAGAACTAGAGAGACGGGTGCGGTATCTCAATGAGAAGAATTACGCCGCGCTTCAATTTCGAGGACCGGGTACGGATCTACGAGTACAACTGGCTACGGGGCATCGGTGGCTAGGCGGCGGCACGGTGGCTGGCAACGGTATTCCGTGTCTGCCCAACATGCCGACAGAAGAGGTATTCACAACGCCGCACCGGGACGGCACCACTGGCTCTGTCACTAGCACCAAACCGCTTTCCTATCAAGGAACACTCATCAGAGACATTCGTGTCCGCTTTGAAGCCGGGCGAATTGTCCAAGCAACGGCCAGCGCCGGCGAGGAAGTGCTGCACAAGATGATCGAAACCGACGCGGGTGCGCGGCAGCTAGGCGAAGTAGCTCTGGTCCCGCATTCTTCTCCTATTGCAAAAAGCGGCTTGCTGTTCTGGAATACACTGTTCGATGAGAATGCAGCTAGCCACATTGCCCTTGGACAGGCTTACAGCACGTGCATCGAAGGAGGCGACAGCATGAGCCCGGAGCAGTTGGGTGCAGCCGGTGCCAATGAGAGCCTGATTCACGTGGACTGGATGGTTGGCTCAGAACAGGTAAGCGTAGACGGGATCAATGCAGCAGGAATGGCAGAGCCGCTGATGCTGTCCGGCGAGTGGGTATGATTATTTGCTGGACGACTCAGCTGTGAGCTGCTTGCTAAAAGACGGAACTTACTCGGTGTAGATCCGGTCAACTTACGAAACATTGCTGATAAGTGACTCTGACTGGAAAATCCTGTTCGTGAAGATATTTCATCTAACTTCAAGGTCGTCCGAGTTAGTAGGTACTTAGCTCTTTCAATTCGCTGCTCAGTTACATAGCGTGAGGGGCTCTGGCCCATGCTGTTTCGAAAAAGCCGGGCGAAGTAAAATCGGCTCATTCCAGCTGCGCTCGCTATATCTTGTAAGCTCATTGATTCGGCGAGACACGCATCGATAAAGTTCAGGGCTCGGCTTAGTACTAAGCCCGGCAGTTCGCTTTGGCATGGAGGCATTCGAGGCCGCTTAACGGAGAAGCACTGAGCTAAATACACGGCCAGAGCAGTTCCTATCTGTTCGCCATACAACGAGCCAGCCGGGCTTCCTGAGACCAAATCCAGCAGAAGAAGATGAAGAAGATTTTGCACTTGCCGATCAGAATGCCCGTAGTGCTCTATCAATTCAGGCATCCTGCTGCCTGAAGCCTCGACGCTGAACCCTTGCAGTAGCTTTGGGGTGATTGATACTAGAAGCAGATCCATCGTATCGGTCCAGCGCACGTTCCGCAGCTGACCATGCGGAGCAATGGAAAAGTGCCCCGGCTGTATTAGCTTAGTGTTAGGCTGGCCCCCCTTCTTCCAGGTAACGGACGTAGGCGCGCCCAGATTGAAGCAAATCTGGTTGTCACAGATGTTCCCTACCAGCTCTTCATTCAACTTCAAGCGATGGCGCTCAACCTTGATGCCATTCCACCGATTCGCGCTCGACAGACTTGGCTGCGAAGGAAAGCGGGGTACTAGCTCGCCTTCCCGAAACATCACAATTCTTCTTGAAATGTCCATGAATTAGATCCGCATGTGGTGCGTGGAAGAGTTCGGGTTTGAGTCAGCGAAAGTTATGCGTGTTTACGAATTTTTACGGGGCGTGCTTTCTTGTCAAATTCGTGCTCGAAACAAAGCAGGTTGAGAAACTTGCTTTTTACTTGCTCCATCCACCGGTCAGAATCGCGCAGAAAGCATGTGTTCGGCTTTCTTAGCGATTCGTTAAGGAGACTTGTGAAAGCTAATAGAAGAAAGACCAAGACCGGGCTTTACGCTCTCGTTGGGTCTTTGTGTATACCTTGCCTGTTCATCCTCAGTCTAGCCACGACTCAGGAAGCCAACGGTCAGACTACGGCTGTAATGCCTAACAGCAGTGCCACTCGCACCGCGATGCAGAGTGCCGCCGCTGCTGTGCAAGCA
>CALMAV010000290.1 GCA_937859895.1 uncultured Bryobacterales bacterium
TCCTCGCAGTAACGCCGATGCTCCGGATTTCGTCAAGAAGTACGTGAATTTCGGCGGCAGCGTGCGCGCTATGCAGTTTCTGGTTTTAGCGGGGAAAGCACGAGCACTAATGGCCGGTCGCCTTCATGTCTCTTACGAAGACATCCGGGCCTTGATGATTCCAATCCTCCGCCATCGCGTCTTGCTGAACTTTCACGCTGAATCCGATCACCTGACCACCGACGACCTGCTGCGTCGTTTGCTCGAAGCCAAACCCGCTCCTCGTAGCTAACCGCTTGTTTTTCACCAGCAATGCCTTCCGCAGTAACAGGCCGCTATCTCGATCCCTCGGTTCTTGCACAAATCTCCAGTTTGGAGTTGATTGCCAGGACTGTGGTGGATGGCTTTGTCTCCGGGTTGCATCGCTCCCCGGACTTCGGCTTCAGCCAGGAGTTTGCCGAGTATCGCGCCTACTCCCCCGGTGATGACCTGCGTCACGTTGACTGGAATGTTTACGCGCGCACCGAAAGAGCGTACCTGAAGCGGTACCAGGGTGAGACAAACACCACATTAATGCTTCTGCTGGACGCTAGCGGAAGCATGAACTTCGGCGCCCCAACTGGTCGCAAGCTCGACTACGCCAAATACTTGGCGTCATCTCTGACTTACCTAGCTCACCTGCAGCGTGACAGCAGCGGACTGATTGTTTTTGCTGATGACGTGCAGACGCTTGTTCCTCCTTCTTCGCGTCAAGGGCAACTCAACCGAATGCTCCATGCAATCGATCAGGCTCAGCCGGGTCAACGCACCGATTTCTCACGGCCGTTCACTAAACTTCAAGAGTTGATCAAACGCCGCGCTCTTACCGTGCTGATCTCAGACTTCTACGAAGATCCCGACAGCATCATCCGGCACCTTGAGCCGTTGCGCTATCGCGGTACCGAGCTCGTCCTGTTCCACATTCTCCACCCGCAGGAGATTAATCCAGATCTTGGATCTGCGCCGCTATTGCTCGATATGGAAACCGGCGATGCCATGGAGACTTCCCCCGAGTACAGCCGCTCCGAGTATTACGAGAAGATGCAGAATCACTTGGCGACCCTGCAGAGCAAGGCACGCGGGGCAGGTCTTGATTACTTCCTCCTGCGTACGGATCGCCCTTTGGATAGTGCCTTACGCGAGTACTTCCGGCTACGTGAGAGAAGGTTCTAGATGGGATTTCTTGCGCCCTGGTTCCTGGCAGGCCTGGCCGTAGCCGCGCTCCCGCTGTGGCTCCATCTGCTCCGGCAATTTAAGCGCACTCCCCTGCCCTTCAGCTCGTTGATGTTCTTCGAGCGAAGGGTACAAAGCTCCACCAAACATCGACGGCTGCGCTACCTCACCCTGCTCAGCCTGCGGCTGCTGCTCCTCATTCTTTTGGCCCTGGCGTTTGCCAATCCATTTGTGAACCGCGTTCTACCGGCAAGCGGTAAGCGCACCCTCACAGTGCTTGCCGTAGATCGCTCTTTCAGCATGCGCGCCGGTAACCGTATGGCCAGGGCCAAAGGGGAAGCGGAAAGAGTCATTCGATCCTTAGGCGGGCGCGACATGGCCGAGGTTATCGCTTTTGATGTGCATGTGGAGTCGCTGACCAGCATGGATACGAACCACCCAGCGCTCACGGCAGCAGTCGACAGCATTCAGCCCGGCGATTTGACCAGCTCCTATGGGGAACTTGCTCGCGCGCTGCGTATATTGGCTTCCTCCAAAGGCACACGGCTCCAGGTGCACTTGTTCAGCGACATGCAGCAAAGCTCCATGCCGTCAAACTTTCGTGACTTGCAACTTGGCCTCGACACGAGCCTGATTCTGCACAGCGCGGAGTCAGGAAGCGTGCCCAACTGGGCTGTCGAATCGGTCAATACAGCTCCCCGCCTTTTTGAAACGAAGCACACCAAACTGGATGCGACAATCGCCGGCTGGCAGACTCCTTCCGCCCCGAAGAAGGTGACATTACTGCTGGATGGCAGGGCCGTAGCGTCGCAAGATGTATCAGTCTCGGCAAACGGTCGTGCCTCAGTTCAGTTTCTTGGCTTCGACGTTCCCTACGGCGCTCACCGTGGAGCTTTGGAGATTACCCCGCACGATGATTTTCCTGCTGACGACCGCTTCCAATTCTCGGTTGAACATGTCGACCCGAAACCCGTGCTCTTTCTCTATGCGGGCGGGCGCGGCCGCTCGGCGTTCTACTACAAGGCAGCACTGGAGTCCTCCGGCGAGACGGGTCTGCGCGTCGAGCCATTTGCAGTCGAGCAGGTGAACAATCGTGATCTCACCCCCTATGCGTTCGTGGTGCTGAACGATGTGGGCGAACTTGATCCGCAGGCCACGCAAAAAATCTGTAACTACGTCCAGGCAGGTGGAGCTGCACTGATCGTTGCCGGCCCGGCAACCTTGCGTGCTGGTCGCCTGCCGCTTTCGGGTGGACGCCCTTCGCCCGACACGCAGGCCCAAGGCATTGGGGCAGTAGACGATGGGAATCCTGCGATGGCCGGGGGCGGACATTTTCAGAACGTCCAGTTCTTCGGCGCCACTCACATAACCTTCAAGCCGGGTGCGGTTGTGATTGCCAAGCTGGCGGACGGCACTCCCCTTTTAACTGAAGAAAAGATGGGAGAAGGCCGGGCGCTGATCTTCTCCTCTACACTCGACAACTCCACCAACGATTTTCCGTTGCATGCGTCCTACCTGCCTTTTGTTGCGCAGACGGCAAGGTATCTGTCCGGCACCGAAGAAGCCATTGGCAGTGCTGTCGCTGGTTCGCCTATCTCGCTCCGCAGAACTGCCGCCGATAAAACTGCCACGGATGTTGTCAGCCCTGACGGTAAGCATCCACTTACTCTGAATGAAGCAACAAACGCGCTCAGCTTTGATCTGTTAGGGGAAGGCTTCTATGAGATCGGCCGCGCCGGCGGGCAGCGCAGGTTAATCGCAGTTCACGCCGACCGCCGCGAATCGAATCTCCAACCAGTTCCAGCCGAAACCCTGGAATTGTGGCGCAATACTGGAGGTACGACTTCTCAGGGGGCAGAAGGGGTGACGCCGGACCAGGTGCAGCCTTTCTCGTTCTGGCGCTACCTGATGATTTTGGCTCTGGTGGCGGCGGTTGCCGAATCTATGTTCGGTAGCCAATACTTGCGTAAGGAGAAAGGGACGGCATGACGGCTCTGAATCAGTTACACGCTTACCTGCGAACGCTTGAGCGGCGGCTGCGGCTGCTGGCGGCAACTCGAGGGCTGGCATTAACAGCCGCTCTGGCTCTGCTACTGACACTTGCCTTTGCCGCCCTGGGAAACCGCTGGACCTTCGCGCCTTCTGCCGTCCTGCCGCTGCGCATTGCTGTGTATGCCTTACTGGGCATCGGCATTGCCGCCCTGCTTGCTTGGCCTATTTACAAGCTGACGCGCCGACGTGTGTTGCACCTGGCCGAACAAAACGCTCCGGGCTTCGAGCAGCGGCTGCTGACTGTTACCCAAAGCAAGGCAGCTGGCGATGCCTGGACCGAGTTACTGGCTGAAGATGCTTTGCGAGTCGCCCGGCAACACCCAACCGAGCAGTTTGCGCCCTCCAAAAATTTCTTCCTGTTTGGCGGGAGCGGCCTGGTTGCCGGAGCTCTTCTGCTGTGGCTTGTCGCTGCGGGTCCGGGCTACTGGGGCTATGGTGCCGGACTGTTATGGACCGGCGCTGGTAATGCGGGCAAACGCCCGCTCTATGACATTGGCGTTGCTCCCGGGAACAAGACGGTCCGGCGTAAAACCGATCAACTGGTCATTGCCCGGCTCAACGGCTTCTCTGCCGAGCACGTGAAC
>CALMAV010000291.1:0-1969 GCA_937859895.1 uncultured Bryobacterales bacterium
GCATTGGCGTCCGAGGGCTCCAGAGAAGCGAGGCCGTTGTGAATGGTATCAGCGAGTCCTTTGTATGGACCGTCTTCGTATTCCGCGGCAATGTCCTTGTCCGCTGGTGCTCCGGCGTTCCCAAAGTGGTTCGTGCCTTTTTGAAAGGCCCCGGGCACGATAATAGTCGTTTCGATGCCCCAGCGAGCGAGTTCGTTGGCGTAGCTCTCGGCTAAGCCATCCATGCCCGCCTTGGCAGCGAAGTAAGGTCCAAGATACGGCGGCTTCCCACCTCGTGTACTGGAGCTTCCCACCCAGATCATGCACCCTTTGCCCTGCTTTCTCAAGATAGGAAGCGCGGCCCGGTTAATTCGGTGTGGTCCCACGGCGTTGATGTCGTAGATGTCCAGGAGTTGCTCGGGAGTAAAAGCTTCTAAAGGACCGAACGTCATGTGCCCGGCATTGTGGATGACCACATCCAGCTTGCCCTGTTCACCTCCCACGCGCGAGATGGCTGCCTTCACCGAATTGTCCTTCGTTACGTCCAACTCAATAGGAATAATCTTTCCCGGAACGCCCTGCGAGTACTCCTGAGCTTCAGCGGCGGCCTTTGCCGATTCTCCTTCTAGCCCCCGCATGCCCGCATATACGGTATGACCGGCAGCACTCAATGCCCTTGCCGTTAGAGCTCCGAACCCGGATGATGCTCCGGAGATGAAAATTACATACTGATCCATGATGGGTATCCGTTAATCAGCTTCAATCGCGACGCTGTTAGAAAACAAAGCCGCCGTTGACCCGAATGACCTGTGAGTTGACCCAGGCGCCATCCGGCCCAGCCAAAAACGAGACGACGCGAGCGATGTCCTCCGGTTCTCCGAGCCGGCCCAATGGGTTAGACTTTTTTGCCTCCTCAATCTGCTCCTGGCTCTTGCCTTTTGTGAAAAGCTCCGTATTTACAGGGCCGGGAGCAACAGCGTTCACCGTAATCTGCCTTCCCGCGAGTTCATTCGCAAGGACGTGTACCAAGCCCTCAGTTCCAGCCTTCGACGCGATGTATGCCCCATAGCCCGGAAAAGCTCTGGCAACGACGCTACTGGAAAAACCGATGATGCGGCCACTCTCAGCCACGTGCTGGGCTGCTTGAGAGAAGATGAGGAACGCGCTCCTCAGATTTACGGCTATCACTTTATCGAAAGTCTCAGTGTCGGCCTTGGCCATAGGAAAGAGCGGCATTATTCCGGCGTTATGGACCACGACATCTACCGTCTTGAAAGCTCTTTTCGTCTCCTCGAAGAGCCGTTTCACATCGGCTTCTTGCGAGACATCGGCTTTCACCGTAATGGCCTGGCCACCCCCTGCCCGTACTTCCGCGGCCACGGCATCTGCCTGGTCAGGTCCGCTGACGTAATTCACAACGACGCCGAAGCCGTCTTGAGCAAGACGTTTCAGTACAGCCGCTCCAATACCGCGCGACGATCCCGTCACAATTGCTGATTTCATTTTCCTTCCTCGTGCCGACCCAACAACTTGGTTTCTTCAGCATAAAAGTTAGAAAAAGCCAGAAATTGCTGTTTATCAACGCTTTGTTGCTCAGACCCGCGGCCTCCATTGCATCGCTAGCTCGGTGCCTATACTGGTAGTTGTTCTCCCCTTTCAGCCAAGCAAATAGCTGTGTGCAGCCAGGGCGCAAGATCCTGAGTAGCCAAGACATCGGCTGGACGTCGCTACTGTTCGAGAAATGGCTCCAACCTGGCACTGTAGACAGCTTTGAGACGATTGCAACACCTGACCAGACCATTGTTCTTACGGAATGGGGAACGTACAACATTGAGGTGCTTTCCGGCGGCCAATGGCGACAAGCTCGTTACAGCCCCGGCCACGGTGGAGCGACAGCACCTCTCAACACCAGCCAGCTTCGCTGGCGTTCGGCAGAAGCACAAAGCATCCAAACTCTCCACTTATATGTGCCGGCCGAGTACTTCAGCGA
>CALMAV010000291.1:1979-14774 GCA_937859895.1 uncultured Bryobacterales bacterium
CCGCAGAGGAGTACCGGCGCGCAGGAAAGCGTTTGAATCGTTGGCATGTGGATGCTCTGAGCCTTTCGGATCCTCTTCTGTTTTCGTTAGCTAAATCTCTGACTCCCTGTATTTCTCATCAGGCGCCAGACCTTTACGCAGACGCAGCCGCCCGCATGCTGGCAACTCACATTCTTCTCGCAAGCGGAACGCTCAAACAAGAGGACGTGGCCCGAAACATAGGCAGCGATCTTACAGACAGTCGATTGGCAAGAGTAATTGACTTCATGCACCACCATTTCGCGAAGGAGATAACGCTCGACCAACTGGCCAGAGAAGCAGGTGTAAGCCGGTTCCATTTCGTGCGTCTCTTTCGCAGTCGGCTTCATGTAACGCCCCATCGATACCTGGTCAGATTGCGCATGAATCGCGCCAAACTTCTACTTCGAACCACCGATTTGGACATCCACGCTGTGGCGCTCGCCTGTGGGTACACCCACGCTGGCCGCTTTGCTGCCGGTTTTCATGCCACCTTTGGTGCCCACCCTTCAGGATTCCGTCGACAAGAAGGTAGCTAGCGGTCCTACACGCGAGCACCGACTGGTGTCTCTGAAGATGCTGAATTTGACACATCCAAAGCTGCATGGCTGCGTTGACGAAGGTCTTCGGGGTGCGGGTATGAGTTAGTCGCGTTAGCTAAATGAAACCGCCATGCCTGACGGACTCGAAATTGAGCATGGCTTCGTTGAACGGTATATACACGCTGGTGTAAGTTCATGCTGTCTTGGAAGATTGTTATAAACCCTTGGCGACTACTGGTTCGGAATTTTAGTTTTCGGATTGCCGACAATCCAGAAGCCATCAGTACACAAGGCGTTTGTGAGGACTTATTCAAAGAAGTCCATTGACGTGTTGTAAATCTCGTCGATAAGGTGATGTTGCCGCACGGCATCCTTGAAGTTGCTGGCTTCGGATGTACCGTTTTTCCTGTCGCTGGCGTACGCAGCATAAAGGTACGCCAGGTCTTGCGCGCTTACGTCGAGGCCAGACTTAGCAAGAGGTTCGTATTTGTCAGGGATAGGCAGCGGTAAGAACGTTGTAGCTTCACCGTTAATGCCTTCGATAGCGTTGTCGTGCTTGTTCTGAAAGGCAAGCGAATTCGTGATGCGGAGAACGCCTTCGGTCCCTGAGATGTCGATCTGCAGGCCAGTGCGATGTTTTTGTGCGCCTTCGACCTGCATTGAAAACAACCCGCCACCTTCAAGCGTACCGATCACCATTACCTCATTTGGGTTGGTATTGGGGATTTCCGCTCCCGTCTCCATAACAGTGAAGAAAGGAAAATGAGTTTCGATAACGGCAGTCAATTTCTTCGGAAAGCCGACGGAGCGAAAAAGCATGTCTCCAAAGTGGGCCGCGTAGATGGACAACACGTTGGAGAAGTTCGAAGGGTCGAAGGCCCAACTGTGCCTCGCAGACATCTCTGGGACAAAAGCATCTGCGCTGACCGTCATATGAACACCGCGAATCCTCCCGACGTAGCCTTGCTTTACCAGATCGCGCGTATAGCGGGCGCTAGCCCCCATCCGCCGTTGTAGCCCGACGACGTGCCTCACATTCTTTGCCTCGGCTAAAGAAAGAAGCTCTTCGGAATCTGCAGTGCTCGTAGTCAGCGGCCACTCGCTATATACATCCTTCCCCGCCGTGATCGTAGCTTTCACCAGTCGCGCATGTTCAGGAGCGGGAGCGACCACGGCAACAAGGTCCACTTCAGGATGATCAATGAGTGCCTGTTCGTTTCCGAATGCATGCTGAATCTTGAACTCTGCAGCTGTCTTCTCGGCCGTTTCTTGTTTCCGGCTGGATACTGCGACGACCTCGAATTCCTTCAACGTTTGCAGTGCTGGAATATGCCCGTATTTCGCCCAGCTGCCCACTCCAATAATGCCTACTCGAATTTTGTCGTTGCCCATGATGTACTCCCTCCGACATCGTAGGCCTTGACACATGTGTCAATGTCAAGCAACGCTTGAGCATGCTCATTGGAGAACTGGCGGCTCGGAGTTCCGTCAGCACTCGCGCTCTGCGTCATTACGAGAAGCTGGGTATGCTTCAGAGTAAGCGTGGAGAGAACGGGTACCGCAACTACGGTCAGGAGGCCGTGGAGTGGGTGAAGTCGATCCACTTCCTTCTCTCGTCCGGTCTGAACCTGGCAACCATCGCTGAAATCTTGCCGACTTTGATGGGCAACAAGTGCGCCCTTGACGATGATTCTGTTCGAGCGGCGATCGAACGAGAATCAGGCAAAATCGTTGCTCGCATGGAGAAGATGGCTCACAGCCATCAGGTTCTATCGAAGGCTCTGGAAAAGGGGCTTCTGCGCAGACCGGGCACTTAGTACGGAGGCCAGCGTCTAACAATCGAGCCTAATCTGCATGTCGCTGCGCTGGGAATTGGAGACGTAACACCCCCTAAAGAGCGCTGCCCGTTGCGACGGCAAACCGTCTCCCCGCCAAATCGCAGGCCGTGACACGGCACCTATGTTTTATGTCATTCCGCCGTTCCGACAAATGTTGAGCATCCTGTTTGCGGAATTTCTCGCTACTTCGGGGCGTACGGGGCAGGCATGCGGACTTACGGATTCATGCTGGGCGGCCGCGTGAAAACCGATGCTTAGGAGGGAGGATCCGGCGTAAGCATCACTTGCGAATTTCCACGCTCATTCCTAGCTGAATCGGGTATTTCGCCAGAGAGTATAGCCGGCACCGCCCAAAGCCAACAGCAAGACAACACCCAAGGTGCCAAGCCACCGCATATTCATGTAGATCGGCGGCACTACTGCGTGAGACCCGAGCCAAAGGAAGACTGCGGTTGCTGTCGCAACGATGGCGACATCCCACCAGTGACGCCGTTCGTTTCGCCCTCCGAACTCCTCCCCACTTTGCGCCCTCAGTACCTCGTCATAATCGAGGCCGTAGCGGGCACATTCTCTCTCAGAAGTGGCGTTGCTCGACAGGTGCTCGGCGGAGGATGCCACCGCTGTACTGATTGCGAGCGCACCCAAAATCATAAGTAAAGATCCGAACACAACTAGTGCCTTGTGCGCGCCATCGGCTGATGCCAGCTCGCCGAAAACAAGCGCGCCCCAGGCGAGACCCCACAGCTGGTTTGTGTTTGACAGTGGAATGCCTCGACCAATCCCCAAGTACTTTGCGGCGAACTGCTGGAAGAGGTCTCCTATCACCCACACGAACCCTCCCAGAAACAGCCAGAACAGCAATTGAGAACTGTGGATCAGCTGAAAGATAGAGGAGTTGCGGCCGCCGTCCAAAGAGAGCGTCAACGCGAGCATAGTACCCAACTCGCCGACCGTAAAAACAGTGACGAAAGAGAGCGGGTTCATGCCGCTGACGTACGCCTTCCGATAAGGCACGTACATGGTGCCCCACATAACGCTTGCGCCTAAGGCAGCGATAAGGCCATGGGCTGCACGCGGCGATGTTCCCCCCGAGCCATGAATGGTGCTGAAGCCCAACATGATGGCTGCCACTACGATCAGTACGGCACCCAAGACAACCTTGAGGATGTTCTTGCGACTTGCTCCTTCTAGTTCGCGGAACAACACTCGGCCCCAGATCAGACCGATTAATGAATTTGTGTTCCAGAGTGGAAAGGCCGTGGCCAAGCCCACATCGCGGATGGCAAAGACCGTAAGCGTGTTCGCGACGGCCCATAAGCTTCCGGCAAGGATCGCCCACACGATAAGGTGCTTCTTGGCCATCAAATCAGAGAAGACGTAGGAAGTGCCTTTGAGCAATGTGGGGAAAGTCCAGCGTGCCGTGAAGACGCCCGCGACCATGCAAAGGGAAATCGCAAATGGAGAGAAGCCAGCAGTTACCAATTTGGTCGGCGCTTCCGCTGCCCCCAACCAAACGCCTGCCGCCAGGCCGCAAACCACACCAACCCGGTGAAGCGAAGGGGCGCTCTTAGCCTCCGCTTTGGCTACTCCGACTGACGTGCCTGTTCCCACCTGGGGGTTCCTCCTCTGCCTTTCGAAGCCAGTTCTAATGCAAAATCACAAGCAGGACAATTCCGACTATTAGGACGATTGTGGGAATCCAAAACTGTACATCCGTCAGAATGGCCCTAATTGTTTGGGATCGACCTATTTGTACGGGCATTACGTTTCTCTGAGCTTAATACGCGCAATTATTGGCTTTCCCGCGTGGGTCGAAACTCACCCTTTTCGAACCCGCAGGAAGCGTCCGACCGAAGTTTCCGAAAGAAGGCTTTCCGGACGGTGGGTAGCGACATATTTTGTTCCCGCATTGAGACCGTCCGCCATCGGACTGCTCGGCGCCTTCGGCAGAAGCCCGACCAAATATCGTAGGTGCGACGGCCAAGCAGCAGGTCGAAGCCCGAGCCCTGCGCAGCGATGATTGCATCTCGGCCAGCGGGGGTCCGATAGGGCGCGGTCCAGTCACTGTAGGGAAGTCTTCGTCTTCGCCGGAGACCTGGATCACGCCGTCGAGCGAGATGTGTTCGATGATCTTGAGCTTTCGCATTTGAGTCTCCGTGTTCTGGGTTGAAGTTTCTATTCTGTTGCCGTCACACGCTCAGACTACCCGATATGAGCAGTAGGCGTGGGGAGAGTGTTCACGGCGAAAGCAACCCGTTGACATCGAACTCTTGTCGAAATGGCTTGGTCGTCTGTGAAGGACGCAACGTCTTGACCCCTCGCACACGTTGCCGGAATATCTGCTGCCAAGGAACGCCCATGATCTCAACCTTGAATACTCGAACCGGGATCGCCGCGCCGCGTCTACGGGCCGAGCTCACGGAACAGGATCCGCACGGACCGGGCTACAGCGCAGGAGTCTTTGTGCAGGACGGCTGCGAGGCGGCAACACTAAGGGCGGCGAACTCAAGCGCGGTGTTAATCTGCTCCCGCGTGATCGGATACTGCTCTATGATCTTTGCGGCGGTCATGCCCGCTTCCAGACTTGAAAAACGAGGGAAACTGGCGTTCGCGTTCCTTTAAACAACCATGCACCGCCCACCTTGCCGGGAATGCGTTCAACGTGCCGAGATCGTCGTTTGCATCCTTTCTAATGGTAGCGTTCAGCACGGCCTTTGCCAGGCGGCAAAACACCTTAAGCGAAGAACATCACCCCGCATGATTATGCCCAAAAGCAGGTTAACTCTCGCCAACGTCCATGCGTTCGATTAGGCCGTTTGCAATGGTGAAAGTATGCAACAGCGTTTGATCTGAAAGAATGTCGCCGCTCAAATCTTTGACAACTTGATGAACCTTGACTTCCGTTCTGCCTGCCTCACTGTCGATCATTTCAATCGGTTCCACGTAAGGATTGAACTCTGCCCATTGGCGCGTCCAGTAAGCACGGATTTCTTCTTTCCCAATTACCCGACCGCCCTCCGACGCCGTGGGCCAATCCACGTCCTCACTCATCAACGCGAGTGCGCCATCGATATCCCTTTGGTTAAAAGCCGAGTAGGCCTGAGCAATTAATGCTTGCGTGTTTGCCATACGTCCTCCACAGTGCGCCAGCACCTTGATGCAATAGTACGGCAAAGTTCCTTAAAGCCAGCTCCTCAGCAACTTCGGTCTGAGTTGCAAGAATCATGTATGAGACGCAACGGATTGGAGCGGTACACAGCACAAGGCATGCAGACTTTCAGAAATAAGAAGCAATGTCCAAGGGGCGTCCCATGATCCGAAAACTCTGTTACGTCGATAACTTACCTGACGAGGGCAAACTGAAGGCATTTGCCGACAGCCGTCCCGATTCACACCTATCACTATGCGTCGGTGTGCTCGATGGGCAACCTTTTGCGGTCGACAATCTATGCCCTCATCAAGGTGCGCCTTTATCCGCAGGCAAGCTGGATGGCGAAAACGTTGTGTGTCCACTTCACGCTTGGAAGTGGAACTTGAAAACGGGTGGACCGCTACATGCTGGAGACCCCGCGCTTCCTTCCTATGAACTGCGTCAGTATGGCGATGAGATATTCATCCGCATCCCAACCGAGCGCGTGGGAAAGGAGGCATGCTAACCATCGTGCCGGATGCCCCAGGACAATCTGGTTGCGCGCCCTTGCTTTTTCCTGCTATAAGTTAGCCGTACAGTGCAGGAGAGGCGGCCGGTAATTACGCCCCGCAGCGCAGCACAAGGAGAGACGACGATGAGCACAATTGCAACCAGCATTCCTAGCGGAGGGCCTCTCCTTGACCTGGACGAGTGGGATGAGTTTTTGGAAGGTCGGTACAAAGAGGGCAAGTCGAAGGAAGAGTTCCGTGTCTACGACGCAACTGCTACGCCAACCGTCGCCGAGTTTTACCGCCTGAACCACACTAATCAAACCCTCGACTACGTTCTCCAAAAGGAAAAGACCTACTTCAGCCTGCAAAAGGGACAGAAGACAATTTGGGAAGCGGCCGAGTTTCTCAACACGTTGATTGATGACAGTGACCCCGACACTGACCTCACCCAGATTGAGCATCTGCTCCAGACCTCAGAAGCAATTCGCGCCGATGGTCACCCGCGTTGGATGGTTCTGACTGGATTTATTCATGACCTCGGCAAGTGTCTCTGCCTCTATGGCGAGCCGCAGTGGGGCGTGGTCGGCGACACGTTTCCAGTTGGCTGCGCCTGGTCATCTGACATTGTGTTCCCCGAGTACTTCGCCCATAACCCGGATCGAAACAGGCCCGAACTCCAAACCAAGTACGGCATTTACGAGCCCGGCTGCGGCTTGGAGAATCTGCATATGTCATTTGGGCACGATGGATACATCGGCCAGGTGATGAAGCCTTATCTGCGGGACGAGGCTCTGTACATGCTGCGCTTCCACTCGTTCTACCCGTGGCATCGCCATGGCGCGTATGACTATTTTTGCAATGACAAAGACCGTTCCATGCTGGAGTGGGTGCTGAGGTTTAATCAGTATGACCTCTACTCGAAGGGACACACCAAGCCAAACATGAAGGAGCTCAAGCCGTACTACGATGACCTCTTCGCCGAGTTCCTGCCACCAACATTGGCCTGGTAGAGCCTCCGCAGCGGATCGGGATGGAGCGCATTGTTTCGATCCTGCTTCGTGATCTTAGTTAACCCTTTGTTACGGCCGGCTTAACGATGTCCTGCACCAGGTCAGGAGTGCCGTTTATGCGCTCGAGATGGACGTAGCGCTCGCCGTCGCTGTAGTCGAGCCGGACAGTTCGGAACTCTCCGGCATTCGAAGTAATTAGTTCAATCGGCTGTTTAGAAGTTTTGGCATTACGAATGGCTTTGGGCAGCGAGTCTCCGTCATAGGCATGGCCGTTCACCGCTATCACTTTCATCCCAGGGCTCAGGCCGGCTTTGAAGGCAAGCGAATCAAAGATCACGTCGGAGATAACGGCGTCCTTGTTGATGCGCAGACCCAGCGAGAAAACAGCGTTTACGCTTCCTGATTGGCTTTGTATGGCCCATTCCAGGCAGGTTGGTTTATCGGCGAAGACAACTTTGTAACCGGCGCGTTCGATCCCGCGAACATTCGCCTTGGGATCGTGGCTCTGCAAGCGCTCATTGAGGAAAGTGCGCCAGTCATAGGGCGCGATGGCGTTCAACCCGCTAACGATGTCGTCAAAGGTATATGGAACCACCTTCGCCGGCGTGTTCCCGCCTACTCCGAGGAATGCGCCTGCGAAATCGTTCAGGGACTTGCGGTTTTGCGTTTGCTGGCGAATAAGTGTGTCGGCATCGAGCCAGAGCAGTTCACCTTCGATGTAGTAATCCTGGCGACGGCGCCAGTTTGCATAGTCGGGGGTGCCTCCGCGGAGGATCTGCGCAGCAATCGCCGTGTCCTGCAAATTGCGCCAGGTTCGGCCGGCTGTTGAGTTGAGCTGTGCAACATCGCTCGCTAAAACATCGTGGAACTCTTCCGGGGTGATCAGCCCAGAACGAGCCGCTAGAACATCGCCCCAGTACTCGGTCATTCCTTCATAAACCCAAAGCAGATTTCCTTGCATGGGTGTCTTATAGTCCGGAGTCGCTAACCCAACTGGTCGCCGATACTTGCCATTCCATGAGTGAGTAAATTCGTGTGGCAACAACCCAGCCTCATAGATGAAGATCTTGGGGTCAGAAAGACCCTTCTGCTTAATTCCGTTGTCGCTGGATTGATGATGCTCTAAACCTTCGCCCCGCACCGTGTCGCTCAAACTCAGCAAGAAATGATACGTCTGATAATGGCGCGATCGGTAGAGCGCCCCCGCTTCCCGCACCAGCCGCGAGTAGGAGTCGATCAGAGTCGGCTTCAGCTCCAGTTCCTCGGGCACGTCGCTGGCGATGTCCAGGAAGTGTTTAGGCGTCACATCGGGCGCAAGTGGAATCTCGCGGAAATATTTCCCAGTAATGACAGGAGAATCAATGAGCGTCTCCAGCGAGACAGTTTCGAAGGAAACTTTGTTCCCATCCTGATGAACGGGCGTAAGCGCAGTCCCAAACTTCCAGCCTTCGGGCAGCGTGAGTGACGCCTCGACTGGAATGGCTGCAGCAGGCTGACCTGCAGGGTACAGCACTGCACAGTTCCACTCGAGAACCGCCATGTTCGGGCTAGTGGAGCCATTTTCACCAGACCCTGTTGCGCCCGGAACGGCCAGAAAGTCGAGATTCACATCAACCGTGCTTACTCCCGGAGGAACATTGAGATGGATGCCATACATATCGACGCTGTCCCGCTCCCAAGGCAGCTCCTTGCCACCTGCCTTGATAAACAACCCCGCTAAGTTGTCGATTGGCCCAGTCGGTCGATGATTGCCTGGAATCCACTGCGGATACTCCAGCGTTAGAGGACCAGCGGTAGCCGGAATCTGCAGGTGCGCGTGGATCAAGCGGCGTGGAGCATCTGTCAAATTAACGTCAAGTCGAATGGCGGCCACTGCCGGAACGACACTGAGCAGAAAAACAGCAGCGGGAACAAAGTAGCGGTGGCGGTTCATGAAGTTACGACTGGCTCGCATAGAAATGAGTATGCACTCACACTGATAGACCTTCCAACTAGGGCTCTGCCAGTGCGCCTATCAGGTTTAAAGGAGAGCCCGTTTAGCTAGGCATGAGCTTCTCTCTACATTGCCTCTTTCAGCCCTATACGAATCAGCCACCAGTTTGCTGGGTAGCTCGTGAAGAAGCCAATGATCATGCCTACCTGCATCAGGAACCAATACTCCGGTTGATTGGGCGTGAGATGAGGTAAAAAGTGATGATGCATCCAAAACATGAATGCAAATAGCCCTATCTCAAAGGCTGTGAGCGAAACAGTGTCTGCTTTGATTGCCGCCCAAATAGCAGGCCACCCGGAGATGTTTCGCATGGGAGCTATAGAAAAATATTGAAAGACGATTCCGAGCAAATAAGCAAGCAGGAAATCCCAAAGATAGCTGGCCCATAGCATCGAGCCGAAGATAGTGAATCCAGTCAGAAACACTGCTGATTCAGCAACGATGTCTCCTAGCGTGCAACCCGCCCCGCAATGAGTAGCCCCGACCCAAACTTTCTGCCAGAATGGACGCTCGGTTTGGCTGTGCTCCTCATGACCAGCGTGGTTCTTTTCTGCTGAATGCTGTTGGCGTCCGAAGCCGAAATAGGTCCACAACGCAAACGGACCAAAGTAAAGGGCGGTAATGGGCCAGACGACGTTCATCACCGTCATTTTTTGCCGATAAATAACCACGTCCACAAGAATGATCAGGAACGAAACGGCCGAGGCGAGCAGAGCCCATACGCTGAGCGATTGCAGCAAGGCTAATGCTCTGCCTTTCGCAGTCGGGGGACGTTGGTGATAACGGAAACGGAACTGAAGGTCATCGCGGCACTTGCAACGGTAGGCTAAGCGGATTCGGAAAGTCGTGGCTGGAAGCCGAACGTCTGATTCTCATTGCGCCCCTGCCTCGCCCGTATTAGGTAAGTTGAGTGTTGTGCTGGTTGTGCCAAAGGGAACCGGTGCTATCAGCCCGTCCGTTAACGTGTAGTTCTGCAGAGCGATGGCGTTACTCCACATTCCTCCGAGCACATTGATATAGGCGACCTGCAAATGGAAGAGCGTCCGCTGGGAGACAAGCACCTGCGGGTAAGCAGCTCCCATCTCCCCATACTTTTCCCGATAGAGCCGGTAAGCACGCCGGGCACGCGGGATAATGTCGTTCTTATACCGGCTTGCTTCGGCCTGGCCGATAAAGTAAGCCTGGACCAGCGGCGTAGTCGAGCGGCGCAAAGACAACTGCAAACGAGTGACCTCGCCCTGAGCTCGTTCCAAGTCTGCCCGGGCAGCTGCGATGTTGCCCCCGTTCCGGTTGAAAAGGGGAAGCGTGATGCCAGCGCTGGCGAATGCTTGCGGGCCTACCATCAGCGGCGAGTTCTCAGCCAGCCTTTCGGAATTTTGCTGTACACCTGCTCGTAGTAGCAGGTCAGGCACCGGCTCTCGCCGGGCACTCTTCAATTCCGCTTCGGCGTGCAATACATCCTGTTGCGCCCGTTTGACTTCGGGGCTCGCATGAAGTATCTGATCGACGATCTGGGCTTCGTCGATTGTTGGAAGCTTCTCTAACTCGCCGCTCAAGGGCGCAATCGGCAGATCTGCTTTTCCAACGAGTGCAGCCAACGATCGGAACTCCTGAATATACGTCCGCTGCGCAGTCAGGTAATCGATTTTGGCCTGCTCTCCTTCTACTTCCGATTGCAGAACATCGGGAGCATCGGCTTGCCCAACGTTCGCCAGCTGATGTGCGGTTTCAACAACGTCGGTAGCCAGGCGTAACAGCTGACGACGCACATTCACAATTTCCTGCACGGCCAAAGCCGCATAGAAACTCTGACCGACATCACTAAGTACCCGATACCGCTGCTCAGTGACCCCGATCTGATCGATCTTCCGCTGCTGTTCGTAGATGTTTCTGCGGAGACTGAGCTTGCCGCCCAGTACGATGCTCTGTTGGACAAATCCGCCCTGCTCGCCTCCCCCATACGCGCCACCTCGAATCTGTTCGCCTTGGTACCCCACAGAGGGGTTCGGATACAGTCCAACTTGCCTAGCGAGTCCAGCAGATTGCCGCACAATGGCCTCCGCTTGTTGCAGTGTGGGGTTAGTAGCGAGCGCAAACTGCTCAAACTGGCTAAGTGACAGAGCAGGCCGAGTGGCCGCGTCTCTCAGCAAATCAGGAACAGGGCTTTGCGGTCCGGTGCTCTCGGCCGGATTGTCAGACTGCCGAGCCGGTCCGTTCTGCCCCATGCCCCCCATACCATGTTGCATCCCTGGCATGGTCCCGTGATTCATGCCGGGCATCTTACTATGATCCATTCCGGGCATCGTGTCATTCTGCATGCCCGAATGGTCCATTGGCTCTTGAGGAGCCAAAGGCCGATTTTGCTGCGGACTTCCAGGCTCGGTGGTTTGTGCACGTAAGGTGCCAGTCAAACCGAGCAGGACAGGTAGAACGAAGAGAACAAGACGTTGATTCATCGTTTGCTTCTTCTCGCTCTACATCTTGCCCTGCATGGAGGGCATGTTCATGGGCTGACCCTTCCGGACCCGCTCCATCACCTGATCGTACTGTTGAGGAGGAAGGACGCGAACAAACGACATCATGCCTTGCATAAAGCCGCTCCAGCCAGGCCGCAAGCCGATGTTCTGCGGCCTGACCACCATGTTGTCCATCTGCATCATGGGGCCTTCCATGTAGGCATCCTGCGGGAAACCGGGCACACGATTGGCATTTTTCGCGACGTCGCTGTCCATGGACATACCCTTGCCCTGCTGCATACCACCCATGCCTGTCATTCCCGACATGTCATGGTTCATGCCGCTAATTCCCGACATGTCGTGCCCCATGGCAGCTGCTGCTTTCTGAGGAGAGAGAGGCGTATTCGCAATAGGTTGATCGTTAGTCGAACCCACACCTAAGCCCCGCCCGAGGCTTGGCCCATAATCCTCGCCCGTTGGCGCACCGGGTGTTCCATTCAGCATGCCCATCCCGTTATTCATGTCTACGCCCGCCGGCATACCTATGCCGTTGCGGGACATAGGGCCGACGTTCGAAGACATTTGGTTCATCATGTGGTGGGGCAGATGGCAGTGGATCATCCAGTCCCCCGGGTTGTTTGCTTCAAATTCGAAGTCTCGCGATTGCGCTACTCCCACCAGCGCCGTATTGCCGGGGAACCAAGCCGATTGGGGAATGCGGCCCCCTTCTGTACCCGTGACATAGAATGTATGGCCATGTAAATGGATCGGGTGATGATCCATCCCCAAATTGATGAGCCGTATCCGAACGCGATCGTTCTGACGAACAATGAGCGGAGTAGTATCAGGGCCAGCCTTTCCATTGAACACTAGCCAGTTAAATTCCATGTTCATGGTGTTAGGCACCGTGTTGTTCGGCAACACCGCGTACTCCTGCATCAAGAGGGCAAAGTCCCTGTCCACCCGCGGCTGATAAGCAACTTTCGGATGCATGATGAAGGCGCCCAGCATGCCCATCATTTCCTGCATCGCCATATGCGAGTGGTAGAAAAAAGTTCCTTCCTGGTGCAGGGTGAATTCATACACGAATCGCCCACCTGGTTTTACTGGATCTTGACTGATCCCGGGGCCACCGTCCATGTTGTGCGGAATCTCAAAACCATGCCAATGCATAGAAGTTGGCTCTGGCAGATGATTATCGAAAATGATGCGAACCCGGTCTCCCTGCGTAATCTGAATTGTGGGTCCCGGAGCACTGCCGTTAAATCCCCACACATCGATGGTCTTGTTCGGTGC
>CALMAV010000292.1 GCA_937859895.1 uncultured Bryobacterales bacterium
GATACGGTGTTCACACTTAGTTCCAGAAGACTTGCAATCTCTTTATTCGACTTACCTTGAGCTATCAACGTCAGGACCTGTTTCTCTCGGCTTGTTAAGCGGTTTAGCTCGTCGTCCTGCTCATGAGCAACGTACTTGAGGCCGGAGCCGATGAAGCGTTTACCTTCCGATACTGCTTTTATAGCCCCTACCAAATCTACGTCGATAGCGCTCTTTAACAGGTAGCCTTTCGCCCCGGCGTCCAGAGCATTGCGGACGTAATTATCTTCGGCGTGCATGCTGAGCATGAGCACTTCTGTCCCGGGCAGATTCTTCACAATCTCTTTAGTCGCTTGCACCCCGTCCAACTCAGGCATGGAGAGATCCATCACAACTACCTTGGGCTTTAACTCAGTTGCCATTCGTATAGCTTCGATGCCGTTACTGGCTTCCCCCACGATACTCATAGCTTCATCGTCTTCCAGAAGCCGTCTGAAGCCCCGGCGTACCAGGCTGTGATCATCTACCAGCAAGACTGAAATTACGTCATTCATAATTAGGCCCACCATCTATTTAACTCGCTCTCCTCTCAAACTTAGTGATTACTTTCCTCAGTTAGCGGAATTGTTAGTGAGACTGTCGTCCAGAAGTTTGGTACCGACGTCACTGCAAGTTCGCCATGCAATAGCTCCGCCCGCTCGCGCATCGCGATTAGACCAAGCCCAAGCTTTCCGTTTTTCCTGTGTGTCGGCATGCCTTTGCCGTAGTCTTTGATTTTGACGGTCAGCAAATCCGGTGAAAACTCCATGCTGACCTCCGCGCTTTTGGTTGCCGAGTGCCTGGCGGCATTGTTCAACGCCTCCTGGACGATGCGGAAGCAATGAATGGCTGGCTGACCAGTAACGCGAACCGGGTTCCCCGTGACGTGCGCAATCGTTTCAATGCCAGTCTGACGCTGAAACACTTCGGTGTACCACTCGATGCCTTTTGCTAGTCCGTAGTCGTCCAATATGGCCGGATGCAGCATCTGCGAAAGGCTGCGCATTTTCTCCAGAGTGTTGTGAGTAATCTCGCGGACCTCAGCGAGTTCTGTGCGGAACGGCGAATCAGCAGGCACACCC
>CALMAV010000293.1 GCA_937859895.1 uncultured Bryobacterales bacterium
TGCAGCGGTTCTCAATTCTGGATTGCCAGCCGACTCCGCCGCTCTCTGCTAAGAGGTTGAGTCGCCTTAAAAACACGAGGAACTTAAGGCGAATCATTGGCTAGACGGTGATCTTCGGAACAGCCCCTGAATGCGATCAGCTACTGGCCAGTCTTTGCCCTAAAAGCCAAGGCGAGGCTAACTCCGGTAACCGAGCTTGTTTTCCTTGTAAGCGGAGTCCTCTCCGCGCTCTCGAATGATGGCGAGGACAGTAACGGCAAAAGATAAGAGGGAAAAGCCAGCCCAGATGAAATTCACGTAGAAGCTCTAGTCTCTTCAGCGTGTCTTCGCTTTACCGTCCCGCCGTTTGCCGCTTCCGAACTTGCCGAAGAGGATCTCTGGCACTTGCTGCACCAGTTGGCCGATGTCGCGGCCCAGGATCTGATGAAGGGGTGATGCAAGGGTAAGCCCGCATCCGCCATCAGACCTTAACGTGGTTATGCGGCAATGTTGCTGGCCGCCCCGATAGCAGCTTACAAGTCGACTCGATCAGACAAACTACCTGGCGCACTCTTTTGCTATTTGCTGATAAATAGCCTCGGCGTGATCATACGCGGTCCGGGCCGCAGGTTGCTCCGCTACTGAAATTCGGGGTGCTTTCTGCGTCCAGCATTGATGCACCGCCGTTAACGCCCATCGGGCGCTTTCGACGGAGGCACGAATCGGCTTGCCTCCCACCATGACAAACAGCGGGTTGGTGTGGGCAGCTCCCAGGATTCGCAGCGCCACCCAACTGCTTTTCGCAATTGCTACATCGAACACTATGTCGTGAAGCCTTCCGTCTGCGAGGACTCTCTTCCGTTGAGCCACCCCTCCGTTCACCACCAATTGAAGCTCAACTTCGCGAGAGTCTTCAAGTCGCGCCCGCTCTATCGACCAGTAAGGCTTTTGATCATAGGGCAGACTCCTCACAGTCGGATCTGGGACGATATCGAGCAGCGCCGCTACCCTTGCGGTCACGTGAACGCTCGCCGCTTTCGCTAGCGCCACTTCGCTCCCCTTTGTCCCAACGCTGACACCGTTGAGCTGAAAATCCATCAAGTGCGTTCGTCCATCGGACACGTAGCTCCGGCCTGATCTCAATCCTTCCAGCCAGGCCGCATAGGTCAACGAGCCGTTCACTTGCACATAACTTCTTGCCAAGCCGACGCGCGCGTCTGTGATGCAGGGGAAGTCCGTCTCGCCTGCGATCCGAGTGCGAAAGCCAAGGTTCAAGGTGTGATACCAGCCGCTCAATTCCCAAACCAACGGCGTGTCTCCTACCGAGAGAAAATCGACCGCATCCGGCTCAGTTACATCAACAATGTATTCATTTGCCCCGATACCGTCGAAGCTTGGCATTTCAAAACTCGGCACCTGCGTGTCCGCCACTTGTAAACCCCAGCCGGAATGGGCGAAGCCGACCGCCGCGCCTTGGCTGTGAGCCCATTTCAGTATGGGCAGGTCCCACGTCGGCCAGTCTTCTATTTTCTTCGTGTTTGGAAAGTACTGGTCCTTCAATCCCAATAAAACCAAGTGTCCCGCATGGCTGGAAGGAAACCCGGACACTTCCAGGTCGTAGTGCATCCGCGAGCATCTTGTAGAAAGAGGGTCATCATTACTCGAAAAAAACTGCTTCTGAAAGTAATAATCAGGTCCCCACGTCAGCACCGATCCGACGTTCAGCTTCTCGCCTTGAATCTGTCGTATCATGTCCTTCGGCAGTACGCCCTCTGCCGGATTCTTGTAGTGTGAACATCCGGCTGCGTGCACATGAGTGTCCCCGGAATACCATCCATACTTGGAAGGGTCGATCCAGCGGCTCAACTGAACACTGAGTTCGCCCGGCGACGTATCGGAGACCACAAACTGCTGGGTATACGCCGTGTACTCAGGTCCTCCTGTTACAAACATCGAGTAATGGCCGGGCGGCAAGTCGAGCGACTCGCCATCTATGCGATAAACCTGAGGCTGAAAATACAAATCGGGCGCCAGTCGCTTCGAAGGATTTGGATACAGACGATTTTGATCATCGCGAGTGGTCAGCGACGCTATCGTTGGCTTTCCCGCTTCATCCCGCACATGCAGCTTGAGCTGGTGCGACGGTATGGCGTCAAACAGGACGGTTAGCTCGTTGCGAAATCCTAAATCCTGCGTACCTTGGCCAGCACTAAAAACAATGCGAGCTGAACGTTGACCCGCATCACGGCTGTAAATTTCCAATACCTGATATTCCAGCGGGAAACCGGAAAGCCGCCTTTCCAGAGGTGCAGTGTCCGCTAGGGAGATGTCGGCCCATCGGTCGCGCACGTCGGCCTGAGTCAACACCATTGCGGGTGCAGGAGAACCATCGGATGTTACATAGACACGTCCGCTGTTTGGGCTTTCCACCAACAACTGCGATGTGATGGCTGCGCGATTGATCACCTTAACGAGAAACAAGCGTGTTCCACCCCTGACCAGTTCTGCCTGCACCGGTCCGCGCTCAACTTTCACCCGGCTTTCCGCATTGATGTCAACGATCGCAAGCACATAACGATCCAGCGTCTTCTCCAGCAGCGACACCCCTGTTTGTTCATTCGGTTCGGCGATCGCCTGATCAATGGCCGCCTCCGTCTCTTTGTCAAAGGGCTGCCCCAACAACTTGATTGCCGATTCGAGGCGGCGCACCTGTTGCGCCAGAGGCTGCATTGGCATTTCTGCTTGCGGCTGGACTTTAGCCTGCGTCGTTCCCCCAAACCACGACTGGCGGCTTAGTTCTGTTGCATTGTGCGTCTGGGCATCTACACTACACAGCCATGAGAGAACAAGCAGACATCGAAAGGCGACCATAGGCAAACTAAGAGAAAACATCACTATATTCGAAGAGCAGCTCTTAACTACTTTTAGGAGTGAGAAGCATCCGAACGGTACGTGGGCGATGCGCGTTATTCGTCAACTTGACGAGTTTCGACCGATCGCAGTTGAAGGGGGGGGCTTTTCGGTACCAATGCGGGCACCGGCCACGTCCAGACAGGCCGCCTGAGCGGTTCCTAAATGGTACGCCGTTACTCCCGATCCATACCACTTGCTTTGCAGCATGAGGTCTCCAGTGTCAAGCACTCGTACGTACTTCGATCATATGAATGACACCAGGCTGCCGTCTCCTCAGCGGGACTGGGGACGCATCGACGGGATAGACCTTCTCCGTGGTCTATCGATTATCTTCGTGCTCCTGAACCACGTGAACATGCGACTGCTTTCAGTCAAACTTCCGTACACACGTGGTCTCCCTGCTCAGCTCGTATACTCGCTCGTCTGGAATGGGCAGTTTGGCGTGCAGCTCTTCTTTGTGGTTTCCGGCTTTCTGATCACCTCCACCAGCATCAGGCGTTGGGGAACCCCAGGCAGACTTCCTCCAAGTGCGTTTTACAAGCTCCGCTTCGCGCGAATCGCTCCACTCATGCTGGCGCTTCTCGCCATCCTCAGTGGATTGCACTTTCTGGGTGTCCACGGCTACGTCGTTCAACCAAAAACCGGAGGGTTGGGACGAGCGCTGCTGGCCGCGCTCACCTTCCATATCAACTACCTTGAGGCAAGCCGCGACTACTTGCCTGGAAATTGGGACGTTCTCTGGTCCCTTTCAGTGGAAGAAATGTTCTATCTCTTCTTTCCTCTGGTCGCCCGAGCACTCCCGAAGAAGCGCTTTCTCGTCGCTCTGCTGCTTTGCTTCATCGTTGCGGGACCATTCGCTCGGATCAAACCGTTCAACATGAATCCCGTCTGGCGCGAGTATTCCTACCTGGGAGGCATGGACGCCATTGCAATCGGATGTCTCACTGCCATCCTCACCGCTGATCGAACGCTCGGCCGCTCCACGATCCTTGCACTGGGATTCATCGGTTCTGCTTTGCTCGTCTTCAGTCTGTGCTTTTCGATAACGGCATACAAATGGAGCCTGGGGAAGACCGGACTCAACATGACGATCCTCGCAGTCGGAGCTGCGCTCGTCATTAGCGCAGCGACACAATCCAAGTGGCAGGCCCCACGTTTTCTGACCCCACTGCGAATTTTAGGTCAGCGGAGCTATGAGATCTATCTCACGCACATGTTCGCCGTAATGGGGCTCTTCGCCCTGTTTGTCCGCCTGGGCAAGCCCATGCGAGGTGTTCCTGTTCTTTTCACTACAGCCCTTTTCGCAGCGGGTCTCCTTGGCTGGATAGTCGCGGTTCTGTTCGCCGAACCTATGAATCTTTGGCTTCGGAAACGAACAGGTGCCGGAGAAGTCGTCCTTGGAAGCGCTCAGCCGCAAGTTGACTGATTCTTTCGGCTACTTTGCGGCTCGCGACACAATTATTGGGTTTACCCCCATAAGGTCGCCATTGTTGTATTGAAGACCATAGAGTTTCGTCGCCTGTTCCGGGGTAGACAGGTACCTGAAACGCAGCAGCTGCAAGGCACACGTCGCACGAACGCGGCACAGGCGTAAAGCCTTGAGAGCGGCGCCGCCTCTCTCTTTTGCAAGACCTTCCTTATTCACTACGCCGAAAAATAATTGCCGCTGCGCTTTGCCAACAGCCGGCAACAATTTTTTGTTCGACGCGTTGATCCCGTCCTGAAGATCTTGCAAAATTCACTCTCCGCTGTTCGCCACGTGGCAGAGGTATTCGCGAGCGAAACCTTAGAATCCACTTCAGAACAAAGGACACCATGCCCACCCAAGTACAGACGCCGAAGCCCAACCTGTATCAGACTGTGACCGATCGCATTCTTGCCAGCCTGAAAGCAGGCATCATTCCATGGGAGAAACCGTGGAACTCTCCCCGTTGGACCGGAAACGCTTTTCCCCGCAACTTCCTGACTGGGAAGCCGTACCGCGGGATCAATGTTTTTCTGCTGTGGGCCAGTCCCTACAGCTCTCCTTTCTGGCTTACTTTCAAACAGGCCCAGGCATTGAAAGGCACGGTGAGGAAGGGCGAGAAGGGTACCCCCATCGTTTTCTACAAACCGCTCGGCAGCCACACGAGAGAGGAATCAGGGAAGGAAGAACAGGACCGGGCGGCCTTCGTGTTTTGCTCTTATACTGTTTTCAATGTGGAGCAATGCAACGGCCTCACGCTGCCCGTCACTGAGCCCTCTCTCCCGGTCAACAGCCACCTAAGTGAGACGTGCGAAGCTATCGTGGACGGATGGGGAAACCGTCCCGCTCTCCATCTGCAGAATGAAAGCGAATGCCGAGCCTACTACCATCCGGCAACTGACTCGGTTCACCTGCCGGCTCGCTTCCGTTTTGTCGATGGTGCGCACTACTACAGCACACTCTTTCACGAACTGATTCATAGTACCGGTCATGAAAGCCGCTTAAACCGGACCTTCGGCGCTCGTTTTGGAGATGATCTGTATACCAAGGAAGAGCTACTAGCGGAAATGGGAGCTGCCTTTCTGTGCGCCCATGCCGGGATCGCTAACGATCACACCGACCGCAACACCATAGCCTATCTCCAAAGTTGGATTTCTAGGCTGGAGGAGGATCACCGGCTGATCATTCACGCAGCAGGGAACGCCCAGAAAGCTGTCGATTTTATCCTCGGCACCACTTTCGAGGACACGGCTGAAACAAAAGAGGAGGAAGGGGAAGCCGCTGCTTGCGGCACCCCTCCCAACTTTGCTCATGCTCTCGCAGCCTAGCCCGGCTTCCCATCGACTGTGGAACGAAAACTCTCCGGAAGTAAAAAGGGTCCAGCCGAAGCCAGACCCTTTCATTCTTGGACGGTCATCGCCATCCCTGGCTGTACCGTGTTCCTACCTTACACTAAGATGCCGTTCTCTTCCGATCTTCTTGGGCTAAACCGGAGCACGTCATACTTGACCCAAAACCGATAATTCGTACCGGTCGAAACTAGAGATATCGTAGGCGGTTGACGATCTTCGAACAGGAAACGAGGAGGATCAATCATGCCGAAAAAAGGACACACTGAGGAACAGATTATTGCCGCGCTGAAGCAGCACGAGAGCGGCGCCAAGACAGCGGACATTTGCCGCCAGCTTGGGATCAGCCAAGCGACGTTTTACCTGTGGGAGAAGCAGTACGCCGGGCTGGGCGTGCAGGAGTTGCGCGAGATGCGGCAGCTGCGGGAAGAGAACACGCGGTTGAAGCGTCTAGTGGCGGATCTATCGCTGGACCGGCAGATCCTGCAGGAGATCGTCGTAAAAACTCTAAAGCCGCGCCAGCGATGCTGGCTGGCGCGGTGGGCAATGGAGGCATACCGGATTGACGCGCGGCTAGTGGGGGTAGCGTGGAGCACGTTTGCCTATCGCCATCGTAAGGACCGGCAAGAGACGTTGCGACGGCGCTTGCGCGAGCTGGCCGCCACGCACGTACGCTACGGTTATCGGCGGTAACAGTGCTGCTGCCGCGCGAAGGATGGCCAGTGAATGCCAAGCGCGTCTACCGGCTATACGACGAAGAGAACTTGACGGTGCGCAGCGTGGAACGCAAGAAGATCGCTCTTGGATTTTGATTGTTTGGCACAAGCGCTCTCTGTGGGAGTCTGTACCTGTGGATGACTGTTCAGAGTTCGCACAAGCTGAACCGGATCTCTTCCGAGTACATCCCGAAATGCAGCTAGCAACGAAGCTGGAGCGTGATCTGCTCAATGCTCGCATTAACTTCATCTATTTCATTACCATCCAGAAAGAAGGTTCCTTCGACAAGGGAATAAAGCTTGCCTAACCTTGTAAAGGTGAATCCCAAAGGTCAAGTCCGTTAGAGAAGCAAAATACGGAAGACTGCTATAAAAGGCGTCGGTTATAATCTGCATCGAGGACCGTTAAACTCTGATGCTTAAAGACATCTTCGCTGGACTGCTGATTGGCCTTGTTGCTCTGACGGGCCTTACTGCTCAAACGCAATACGTGCGTGGCCCAAAAGGGGGTTGCTATGAGGTAACTAAAGACGGCAAGAAGGCTGTTAAGCGTGCTTTGTGTGATTCTGCATCGGTACCTCAAGCTAAGAGCACTGATGTGACGCCTATGCCTGGATCGCATCCTCAGACTCAGCCGAACACTAAGGAGGCATTGACCTCTCCATCGGTAACTCAGGCGTCAACCGCAGCCAATCGATCCCCGCAAAAAACGAAAGACGGCAAGACGTATATCACTGGTTCAAAGGGTGGCTGCTACTACGTCACTGCAAGTGGAAAAAAGCAATACGTAGACCATTCCATGTGCCAATAACACTGGCAAGAACGATAGCTCGCCAGGAAATACCATAGAGCTTACTGTTTGAAGTCTTGTAGCAACATTAGCTTGGTTTGAAGATCCAGCGCTGCAGGGTGAACGCAAACGACCGTAATGCCCTTCAGTGTTACCGGAAGCTGAATAGGAGGATTGCTTCTCAGTATGCGAGACAACGTCCACAGGTCCTTCTCATAACTCAAGTCATTCTTCCCTGCCCGGGTTCAGGCCGAGCACCTTTTGTCATTGTTCTCGTGTGTCGTAGCCCACAGCAGCGCCGCTGTCTTTCATATACGAAGTTGAAACACCGGCGATAGGCCCTCGATATTTAAGTGGTCGCGGACAATTCGAATTCAGTCGGATTTCTGCTGCAGGACACCCAACATGCCACTAACATACAGCATTTCTCAGGGGATACAGTTTATCTCGTTGCAGAGCTTCCCTAATGCTGACTTAACGAATGACTGCTTATTCGATTCGCAGTACCTGCAGCCTTCTATCTGGCCAGCTACGCCGTGAATGGCGACCAGCTTCATAGCTCTTTAGAAACGATCAGCAGAACAGTCAAAACGATTCTCGAAGTGGCCGAAATAAAATCGGCGACCAGACGGCAAACCTCCTTGAGATTTACGCATAAAAGTTGGGACGCGCGGCGTACCCTATGCCGCGCCTTTCAGATGCGTGTAGCGACCGCGATAAGAATCGCGCCTTCCAGCCTGGCTCCGCTAACCATGGCGCGGCAAGTAGCTCCATCGATGAAAGGAAGTTCGTTTCCCTTGGCCCTAGCCCTTCCTTGTAGAAAACTTTAGTCCGCCAGTTCTGCCGGCACACCGCGACTTTTCATTTCGCGAAGAACGGCCAGGGTAGCGGCCCAGCTCGCATCCCGATCAGGATCGAGTAGAGGGGCTAGGTTGTCCTGTTCCTTCCGGGCTTGTTCTTCAGCGAACCTGATCAGTTCCGTTATTTTCATCTGACTGAAGTCGGCCATGTTTCTACGAAGCCTTTCTCTATGGAAAGTCTATTCTGTTCTTTTTAGTGTACGTTTGCGAGAAGAAGACGTTAAGACCACGACCTGCCGTCGAGTTTGAGGAACAAAGCTAAGTACCCGTGGTAGATGTCTTGCCGAAGCTCGAGACAGGCAAGCCCAAAATTTGTGCCAGCTTGGCGGTTCTCAAAATGCCTCTGAGCCAATCCGCGGGAAAGAACGAGTGTAGCTTCAGTATCGCTTGCCCGAGGCTGACAGTGATCAAATTTGATCGGATACACTGTTTAAAGCTTCCGTGAGTCTTACCGCGTCTAAGAGTGAAGGAATCACAGCGCGCGAGTTTTTGTGTGCCTTCTTTACCGCATACCGTACTTGACCAGCGCTCAATCTTGGGAACTCGGACCAACAGAGTGCCACTATCCCCGAAACAATCGCTGTTGATACACTAGTCCCACTAACAGGGATACTCTCGCCCTCGGGACTGATACTCAGGATGCGATCGCCAGGTGCTCGTAATCCGTTCCGTCCAATGGACAAACCGAAGTTTGACCGCGCAAGAGGAAGACCTAGAACATCGCAAGCACTCACTGGGATGACCCAAGGATGTTGAGTCAGCACTGTGCCGCGGAGCGTTGGATAATTGCCGGCAGCAACTATCAGTATGACTCCACGATGTATTGCGTGGTCGATAGCGCTCTGCAAAGACTTTTCTCCTTCTGCTGTGAGTGTCTCCAGAAAAGCCGCACTAAGGTTTAATAACCGGGCACCGGCATCGGCGCAATTGGTAATTGCTTGGGCTACAAGATCCGGTGTGAGTGCAGGACGATCAACATTTTTACCTGATTCGGAAACAGTCGAGCTGGCAATGAAGCTACAATCTGGACAAATTGCCGGAAGATCGAGTCCCCGCTCGCCGGCTATGATTCCCGCCACCATCGTTCCATGGCGACAATCGATTGTTTGGTCGCTAGAATAGTTCTGGCTCCCAGCGACAGGGCGGAACTTTCCGACAAAAGAAGGGATAGCCGCGACCGCGATTGGGCCATCGACAAGACCAACAACGACGGCAGCATCGCCTCTCGTGCGCTCCATTAGTGATCGAGCTCTGACCAAGTCCAGAGCCTTATCATTCTGCTCAGCCATTCAACTGATCACCAAGCTCTATATGCACGGTGCACTGGTGCGATTCCGCGCTTATCCTGCCCTCAATCAGTTTGGCATTTAAGCCAATGGAGGTTGCGTCCGAAGACAAGCCCACAGGCATCTGATGTATGAGATCCCTGAAAGTTTTTCGCAGTAATAAAGACAGTCACTCATTGGAAGGTCGTCTTGGAGGGAGATCGAAACGACCTTCGACGCATTAGGAAATTTCGTAACTGCAGGATATTGAGATGGTGAGACGGCAAGCGAAAGCTCGGCCGTTAACCCTGGCATGGAAGAGCTCATTTTATATTCCTTTCAAGAAATGACTTGGGAGCTACTAAGTTAAAGTACATCTTTGTGTGCTATCGATCAAAGTACGGTTGCATCTTCGTAACAAGAAATGGAAACTGTTCGGTAACGTCGATCCTGATGAATGATTTTTCAACTACATCTGTCTCGCGATGATTGAAGGAAAAGATTGCATCGACGATCTTCCGGACCCCACTGAGGCGGGAAGGTCGAACCTCCACGGATGATAAGGACTGGTTGCGGCGGTGACTCTCAGCGGTTGCCGCGTAAATACCGGGATATCGCACCGCTAGATAATTAAGCGCTCGATGCTCATCTGTGGCTCCAGCGTTATCAGCAATCTGCATAATCTTGTAGAAGACTTCTTCAGATGCAGCCTTAAATTGGTCCTCAGAAGAGTCGGGAGGGCGAGGAATGCTGCGCATTAGATCATCAACCTCGAAGGAATAGAGTTGGTCCATCCGCACCAGCGGAACAATTAATCCACTGCAGAACTCAGGTGGAGCCAAGGATCCCATGATTCCAACCAATATATCGACATCAGAGGGTCTGGGGTTCGGCCTCACTGCTTGGACCAGCAGGTCAAGATCTTGGCTGTCAGTCGGTAGCACGATGTAAGTAGGGATACCTTCTATGGAGAATACCCAGCGGAGTTGACGAACTAGATATCGATTTTTCGTATCTGCCAGAACTGAGTGTAATACTTGCCTATCGGTAAGTCCCGCCGCATCCGCCCTGCCTGTTGCTTGAACGAGTTCTTTTTCAATCGACACACTAGGGAAACGTGGCTCTATGTGGCCCAAAGCATAAACGGCTTGCAACGCCTTCGCACTCTCGGCAGCTTTACAGCCGCAGCTACAACTCATATCTCCCCCTCGAGAGTTACAATTGGCTTACTAATCAGCGTAGGAATCGTTCATTCGGTACCTAACGCCCGAGACGTCTACTGTCTGCGTTACCATTAACTTCGACGATATCGTTACACAGTTTCCGCTGAATGGCAAACATTTTATTGACCGGGTCGATCAAATCTTTGCCTTCCCAATGTCATATGGTTGAGTTACAGTAGCCGACTTTGGTTTAGTGGCCGGAGGTCCGACAACGGCTGTTTGCAAAAGAGCTGTTTGAGACGCTTCCCCCTGTCTTTTGGCCATAGACGCCTCGACAGGCTTTGACCTAAGTAACATTATTAGGTACCTGACAACCGCAGCAGCCATTCCGTGGAAATATGCTGATCAGTCGAGGGGTGAGAACGATTCGTGTGAAATCCTCACTGGTTCTGCCTGGCATGGTCAGAGCCAGTCTTTGTGACCCAAACCCCATAAACCGTACCATGTGAACTGGACCGCACGCAAATGATCGCTCAAGAGGGCCATCACACTCCTGATATCCGCAGGTGGTCGCAGGGTGCATCTTCCAGATCCTGATCGATTCCCAAATACCGCTGGGTCGTCTGAATAGAAGCGTGTCCATAGGAGCGTTGAATCTGTTCCATACGCGCTCCGCCCTTATGCGCGAGCTTGCCGAAGGTACGGCGGAGATCGTGCGGTTTCATCGTGACTTTCAAAAGCTTCTCGTATTTGGCCACCACTCCATAGATGGCAGGAGCCGTCATCCCCTGGCCCACAAACCTGCCGCCCTTGTTCACCTTGCCGAGCAGTAAACCTTCCGGGTAAGGCATGACGGTGAGCCACTCGTCAATGGCATCCTTGGCCCACTGCGGAATGGGAACCGTCCGCACCCGCTGCCCCTTGCCTTTCAGATCCACCAGGCACCACCGGTTCTCGCGCTGCTGCACATGTACCATCGTCAGAGTAGCGAGCTCCTCCCGGCGGAGCCCGCCACCAAGCAGCAAAGAGAGAAGAACGCGATCGCGCTTGCCGACCAGGGTCGACCGGTCTGGGAGCGCTAGGAGTTGCTCGGCCTGCTCGCGCCCCAACCAATTCCCTGCCCTCACTCCCAAGCGCTTAACGCCCTTGACTGCGCGTACGGCATGAGCCGTCGCCGTCGGCAAGAGCCCGGCAAAGCTAGCTTCTTCGGACAGCTTGCGAAGCGGCGCCAAGGCTCGATTGATCGTGGCGGCTGCCCTGCCCTGCTCTTCGAGGTACGACCGGTATCGCTGCACGAGTGGCCGGCCGAAGCTGTCGGATGGCGCTGTTGCCGCCCACCATCCAAAGAATTGCTCCAGCCCGGTCCGGTACGCCCGCTTCGAGTGCGCACTGGTCACACTGTCGAGCACCAGCTGCACCAGATGCGAGCGCTTATCCGCAGCCGAGAGACTGCCCGGTGCCGAAACCAGCGCACTCTCCTTTTCCTTCGAATCGACAAGACTCATGCTGACCCTTCTTCCCAGCCGAACTGCAGTTTCCCCGCGTCCACTCCCCGGTGTTTTTCGCGCCAAAGCTCGACGAGCAACGGAGGCAGGTAGCGGTCTAGCTGCCCGAGCCGCTCAACAGTGGCATAGCAAGCCGGACACAAGGTAATGAGATGTTCATCGCGGTCAACCCCCGGCTCGCGGTGATGCACGACGGCGGTCGGAACGCCGCACACCCGGCAGGAACGTCCGTCCCGAGCGAGCACCCGCTCCTTGCAACCGCTGAAGTACGCGTCATCGTGATGCGCCACGTCGTAACAACTCCGGCAGAGACCCCGCGCGCACAACTCGTCCGATCCGCAGACCAGACACAGAAGAAAGCGCTGCCGGGAGTGCGCCGGCCACGGCACATGCCGTTCGCCTGAGATCGCGGGAGCGCTTGCTGCCATAGCTACTCGGGAAGCACCAGACCCGCTTCAGCAATGGGAAACCCAATCCGCCGCTTCGGCTCAATCTCCGGGCCTTCAATGAAATGTTGGATGGTTTCGAAGATGCTCTGAATCTGTTGGCCCTGCTCTTCCTGTCGCCAGCGCAACTCGTCTAATTGCTGCGCCAGTTTTTCATGCGTCGCTAAGATCTGACGGAGGCGGACGAACGTTCGCATAATGGCAATGTTGACGGCAATCGCCCGTTGGCTGGCCAACACGGAGGACAGCATGGCAATGCCCTGCTCGGTGAAGGCATACGGCAAGTAGCGACGTCCGCCTCGTCCTTCGTTTGAGGTCACAATCTGTGATCTCAAAGATTCCTCTTCCTCCCGAGTCAGGCGGAACATGAAGTCATCCGGAAAGCGCTCCTGGTTCCGGCGTACGGCTTGGTTCAGAACGCGAGTCTCGACCTCATACAACGACGCCAGGTCGCGATCGAGCAAAACCTTCTGGCCGCGGATGAGGAGAATGCGGCTTTCAATGAGGGGAGCAGGGGCAGAGTCGGCCATTTCGTCGTCAAACCAGTGTACGGCGGGTCAGAAGTGAAGACAAAGACGAATCGCCGCTGAGAATAACTATTCTCATTGCCTATACGCCTTGTCTTTGCTTCCTCTCTGCTTTACACTGTTTCCATGGCGTCGCGCACCGCTATGGTCGGTTTGGCCACGGGTTTGGCCGGATTTCTGCTTGGTTCCTATCGCAGTGAGTCACCCATTCCGCTTCCGGTGACGCTCGACGGAGCAACCATTGCCGGCGTTCACCTGGCAGCGCTCGATCTTCGGACCGCGTCCGGGCAGGAGCGGCATTCCTTATCGATTCGCTCGATCGCAGTGGGGCCGATTGCTTCGTCAACGAGTCGGGAAAGCGCTGGCATCTGGAACTGAAGCCCAGTCCGTACCCGGGCCGGTACACTCTGAGCACTGCGGTGGGAGAGTAAGGGCTATGTCCTCTCCTGGTGTTCCGGTCCCCCAGATTGAAAGCCGTATTTTCCTAGTTCGCGGTTGTAAGGTCCTGCTCGACGCTGACTTGGCTAGCCTCTACCAAGTGACAACCGGAAATCTCAACAAGGCCGTCCAGCGCAACCGGGAACGGTTTCCGGAGGACTTTCTTTTTCAGCTGACCGAGGAAGAGGCTGATTCTTGAGATTCCGAATTGGAATCTCAAAAGGACGCGGTGGTCGGCGCTACCGGCCCTACGTATTCACCGAGCAGGGAATTGCCATGTTAAGCGGCGTGCTAACGAGCCAGCGTGCCATTGAGGTCAACATTGTGATCATGCGGACCTTTGTGAAGCTGCGTCAATTGCTGGCGACCCACGAGGAATTGGCACACCGGCTCGACCAGCTCGAGTGGCGACAAGCCGAACAGGACGGCCGCGTCCAGTACGTGTTTGAGACCATTCAGCACCTGATTGAAGCGCCTGCTGAGGAGCCGAAACGCCGAATCGGGTTTCCGACGTTTGACGCCGGTGCGGGCTTGGCAGAGTAACCAGTGGCGGCGAGCGCTCCAGCAGTTTTGCAAATACGGCGCGTTCCTTGGCCGGCTCGCTCCCGGCAACGCTTTCTCCTTTGTCTGGTGTGTGGGAGCGAAGAGCTCTGCAGCTCCGGCTTATGCCGCCGGTGCTACGATGCCGCGTACCACTCGGAGACCTATTTCGGCGGGCTGAAGGAGCAAGTCTTAGAGCGCGACGGCTACTGTTGCCGGGTCTGTCCTACTCCGACCGAGATTGTGCATCATCGGAAACCGGGTCTCAACGAGCTCAGGTGGCTGATCACAATTTGTGGGGCCTGTCATGCGACGGTGCACCGACTGCAGGTCTTGGATCGCTACCTACCCCCGCTGTTGGTTGAATTGTGGGGGGAACAGCATCCGGACGCTCCGGCGGCGCAATTACAGTTTGAGCTCGGACCCGCTGCATGAGCGTACCGGACTCCGCAGTACTCCTCCAACCCGCGACGAGCGTTGAGGGAGAGCTGCCCCCGGCTGAAAAACGTCGGTACTTGGTTGAGCTAGTGGTCAGGAGCATGCCGAGCCGGACCTCGCAGCGAGCCTACCGAATGGGAGTCGAACAGTTCTTCGACTGGTGGGGAGCAAAAGCCGGAGGAGAACCGTTTGGGCGGAGCTTGGTCGGCCGGTATCGGGTCGCGCTCGAAGCACGCCGGTTGGCACCACGGACGATCAATTTGCGCCTGGCGGCCGTCCGCAAATTGGCCGAGGAAGCAGCCGCTGAGAGCTTGCTGCCGCAGGGCAAAGTCGCGGAGATTCGCTCGGTCAAGGGGGCCCGCGTTTTAGGGGGACGAGTAGGAAACTGGCTGACCAAAGCGCAGGCGGAAAAGCTGTTAGGGCTACCGGATCGTTCGACTCTCAAAGGCAAGCGCGATTTTGCTCTCCTGTGTCTCTTCTTGACCGGTGGCGTGCGCCGGGAAGAGCTGGCCAGCTTGCGTGTCGACCAAATCCAGCAGCGGGACGGACGCTGGTGTCTGGTTGACCTAGTGGGGAAGGGAGGGCGCATTCGCACAGTGCCGATTCCGGAGTGGACACAACAAGCGGTTGCCGACTGGCTCGGGGCGTTGCCGGTGTCCGGTGGTGGCCTGCTCTTAGGCAAGGTGAATAAAGGCGGCCGATTCGAAGGGTGGGGAATGACCGCTTCGTCCATCTATGCCGTGGTGCTCGGTTATGCTGCGCGGCTCGGCTTGGCATTCCAGGCGCACGATCTACGGCGGACGTACGGGAAACTAGCCCACAAGGGCGGAGCGAGAATTGAGCAGATCCAACTCTCCTACGGCCATGCTTCCCTCACCACAACGGAGCGGTATTTGGGGATCGATCAGGATTTGGAGGACGCTCCTTGTGATCACCTTGGACTCGAGCAGAAGAGGTAAAGACTTAAAACCAGTCATGCACCACTGCCGGAGGCTTTCGTTCGCGAAGCGCTACGCCAGGCCTGGCGCACCAGCTTGAAGTCGCAGCGCGCTAGCGGCGGCGCAGCGGTTTTCGCCGTATTCAGTTTGCTATCCTGTCTTCCGCGACGCCTCAGCGGCACGTTTGAGGCGTGCCTTTTTGGCTGCCTTTATCCCTATCTGGGCTATCTGATGCCTGCGTTCAGCCGATATTTTTGATAGAGCGCTAGCTGCTAGTTCCGCTCGCCAGCATCCGCAGGAGACCGTGCGACCCGACTTCAGTCGCGTGTCTCTGCTGACGATTGTGTTTCCGCATTCGCACTGGCAGGTCCAATATCCGTGGCGGTCCGGCGCATCTCCGTATGAATCGAGTTCCATTACTGTTAGGCGTCCAAATTGTCGCCCTGTTAGGTCTTCTCTCTGTGGTCCTGGCATCGCGATCCTTTTGCATAGTCTTTCAAAGAAGCCGCGATAGTCAAGCATTGTAGGTCAGCGGATAGCTACGGCATGAGGGCCTTGACCTCGGCGATAGTCAATGGCCCTAAGACCTTTCTGAATCCAGGCTAATCAGAGCAATTCCTGCCTTACATTGAGATCACGTTAGCACTTCATCGCCATTGCCACTTCTGAGTGTCCAGCCCCGAACAGGTTTGCAGAATCACTGACCCATTGGAAACTGTTAAGCAAGAACTCGTACTGGCGAGGCTGGTCAGTGCAAAGAAGTTATCGTTATCGAGTGAGACCGGCAGCCAGCCCTGAGTCCGACTACCAGAGGACACGCCCGTAATCACCGGGGTACCATCCACCGTGCTCGCGTTGGTAAGGTCGAGAGCTTGGCCAGTACTCTTAAGCAGAAGAGCAAAGCTGGATCCAAAAGAAGATCCAGTAAGCTTTTGTGAGTCTGTTCCGGCGCAGGAAGCAGTGAGTATTTTCCCCGTACTGGAGGGCATAACACAAGCACCTGTTGCTTTGCTCAGGAGCATGTGATAACCAGCTGGAATCAAAGCCTGGTACTCGACCAGAACTGAATCACCCACCGGGGGTGCAACGGAAAACAGAAGGCTCTGGGCGGTTAGAGTGTAATCCACATTGACCGTCAGACGGAGACCATTCTGAAAGACTCTAACCGTATCTGAATAGGGCAGGGTACTGAGAGTGAACGTTGCATTGGTTCCGTTTAAGGCTCCCGCTGGAGCTTCACTCACTCGTTGCCCCGCCAACAATGAGGCACTTACGCCCATGGCTAAAATGAAAATCCGAATCATAGTTTGTTCCTTTCTTTCCTAACTGCTTTCCTAAAGAGAAAAGCCCCGGTTTGCACCGGGGCTTTGGAGAGTTGGTAACGAACGATCACCATCGGCGTGGTGAGTTCAACTGTTACTTCACGTTGGTCTCCAACGCGGCGGTTCGCGCCTGGAGTGACTGTAGTTGCTCGTCCTGCTTACGAATTGTTTGCCGCTGTTCCTCGAGTATCCGGTTGTCCCTTTGGACTTGGCTGAGCAGCAAGGCCGGCAGTAGATGGTATTGCACCGTCTGGACTTGCCCCTGCTTGTCGCGTACAACCAACTCGGGAAAGACGGTGGCCACCTCTTCTGCGATCAGACCATACTGAAGCGGCTTGTTTCCGTTCTTGGCTGCCTGTTTATATCGAAAGCTGACAGGCCTAAGCTTCAGCAGATCGGCGCTCCGGTCGGCAGCAATATCCTTAATATTCTCCTTGTAGCGTTGGGACGATTGGATTGTGCCCAACTGCCCGTTCTCATCGACGAGGACCTGGGATCCGATGTCTACCTGAGCCTGGTAGATGCCGGCAATGAAGGTGTTAGTCTGCAACGCCACATCTCCGATGCGGATCGTCCCTGTATCGCTAGGCTGGCCGATGTTGCCCAGGACGATATTGTTGCTGCCGCCCGGGGCCGCACTGCCTGCCTGGAATCCGATGGCAATATTCGAACTGCCCGAATCGTTACTACCTAAAGCTCCCACACCCATTCCGACGTTCCTGCTGCCGGTCGTATTAGCCGCTAGAGCAGAGGCTCCCAGTGCAGTGTTTGCTGTTCCGTTGACATTGCGAGTAAGTGCCGCGTAGCCCACCGAGGTGCTCTGGTCTCCGCTCAGAGAAGCACTTGGTCCTACAGCAACCCCTTGCTTGGACGGACTCATCTGGACAGCGGCGGTCAGAGTATTGACGGACGAGACCAGTTGCGAGACTTGCGTCGCCGTCGAGTTGAGAGTCGCCACCTGCTGTTGCACTTGGGACAGAGTCTGGTCCGATTGATTCGCCCGCTGCGTTAGAGCAGGCACCTGGGCCACTACTGCCGCGGTCTGCGCTAACTGCTGTTGCAACTGCGTGATCTGCGAAGTCAGTTGAGTCACCTGTTGGCTTAGTTGTGTCACTTGCTGTGTCACCCGGTCGACTGCCGTGGTTGATTGAGGAGCGAAGTACCCATTGATATCCACAATCAGCTCTGTGCTTCCCGTCGCGAATACCGAGATGGCTCCGTTACTGCCTGCCGGCACAATGGCCGCGTTTGCTGCGACGCTGCCCAAAGGGGAGTTGAGCGTCGAGGCAGTCGGTATGGTTTGTCCGGCGGGCCAAGCCGTTAAGTATCCGAGTGGTCCATGGGGAACTACGGTGATATTCAGGGCGTAGGCGAGGATGTTGCCCGGCAGATGGCAGACACCACTCAGAACAGGGAACGCCCGCTGCGCTCCAGCGACCAAGGAGGGTGCGCCTAGCGCTCCTCTGGCGGTTTCTCGGGTATCGATCACCCGGCACGGAGTGATGCTCACGAATGTTCCGGCCGTCTGCGCCTGACCCATTGGCAGTAACAGACCCAAGAAACACAGAGGCACCAAGCCCCAGCGGACACAGGATGCAGAGAGAGGAACAAACTTTCCCACATGTGCTGGTTGACTGCCGCTCGGTTCACTCTCCCCAGAAATTCCTGAGCCGTTTTTCTTTGAGAATGGGTTGTGCGTCAAGAACTTCTCTTAATAAGCAAGCAAGTCATCGAGGAAGCCTGTTGCAAGGCAGATCTAGCCTGCCTTGCTTGGTCGAAGTGAGGCGGGAGACGTGGATTGGGTCGGCACTTCTTGTCACTGCATCGATCTCTCCAAAGTCCATAGCGTCGACGAGACTGAAACGGCTTCCGCAAATATGGCAAAGTACTTCCTTCGTGGCTGGTGGAGTCGGCATGGTAAATGGATTGGTCAGGGAATCTCCTTGGCGTAACTGACCCTACTCCAACAGGAATGCGACGCCGGCAATGCAAATGCAGTAAGTAGTTGATTCTGAAGTAGAAGAAATTCTTGGCCGACTTGAAACCGGGCTTCAGCCATATGAAAACGAGGGAGAGTCAAACTTTCTCCTTTGAATCACCTCCAGGCGGTCAGTTATGCCGGGCTGAGTGTAGGAGAAAGCGCGACTGGGGCTATAGGCTTTAGAGCCGATTGAAGCGCTTGGCGAGTAGGGAAGTGGAGACAACGACTTGGTATCTGGATCCATTCGGACAAAGTTTGCTGGCGAGCTTGTAATTGACTGAAAAGACGCTCCATCTCGCCTCGTTCGCCTGCCTCTATCCAGGGCTCGGGGAATCCGGCGAGCGCCGCCTGGCAATCAGCGAGTGGGTGGGATCCGACCAACTCCAATGCTTGAAGCCACTGAGCCGGAGCAATGGTCGAGTACGCATGCCAACCACAATAGGAATTGAGGTCTAACCAATTCTCGAATCTTCTTTGGCTGCCGCTGAAAATATTTTCGTTGGCAACGAAGTAAGCCCGGAATAGATAGGGCTCATTCGGCCGGTCGCGGGTGAAAAGAATGTGGCGAAAGTGGTTCATCCCGAGTAATTGGTCCAGAATGAATGTGGTGGCGAGATCGCCTAAATTGGCTAGTCTGCCCCAGAGTTGCTTCGGTAGAAGCCCGAAGGAAGCCACTTGCTCCGGATGAGCAGGGTATCGCGAGCCCAGGCAGAGTAGCGGCTCTTCTTTGTCGTTCTGCCGGCTAACCAGAGAGGACAGATCCAGATCAGTCTCCACAATGTCGGACGGGGCCTGCAGAACCTGTACGGTTGCGGTAGACACCGCTAATTGCTTCAACAAGTAGCTATCGATCCATTGGTTCATTAGGAGTCGTCTTGACTCTGGAGTAGAAAGGAACTGAACTCTGTAACAAACTCCGTCGCTACCCTCGATCAGCCACGAAAAGCGGGTGCGGGTCTCCTTACGAAGAATTCGTCGAATTTGAACAGGCGCCAGCTCGGGGTAAGCAAGGCAAGAGGCCGGGCGTTGAAATTCGTTCATACCGAGGCAGGGATGAACACTTATCGAATGAAGCAGCCGTCTATTCTAACGATTTCAATGGTAAAAACGATCAGCATGCAGCTTTAAGCGGCGAAGCGAAGGACGGCCAAGTCGGGATCTATGCCTGTTGCGCCTCGCAAGCTAGTCGGGGAAGACAGCTTCACCTTATGCACCCCCAGCGTATGTTGCTCGACGTTATACGTGTCCTCATTGTTTTCCCCGTAGGCTTCGGCCAGGTGTAGTGAACCCCAAGACTGAGACAGGAGGAAAGGGGACACAATGGAGGTAAAGA
>CALMAV010000294.1 GCA_937859895.1 uncultured Bryobacterales bacterium
TCACAAAGGGCTGCACCTATTCGAGTCACTGTTGGCAGACTTGCCGCAATTTGCTCAGATTACGCTTGCCGGCTGCTTTGACTATGGCGAGCTGTTCGCTCGTAATCCTCAGATTCGAGTCATAGATAACTACCGGCCGGAACAGCTTGCCCAGATTGTCGCTGAAGTGAAGCCCGATGTTGGGCTTCTTCTGTCGGTCGTACCGGAGACGTTCAGCTTCACCTTGCAGGAATTTCAGAGCATGGGTATTCCCCCACTGGCAACTCGCAACGGTAGCTTCAGCGACTTCATTCAGGAAGGCGTCACCGGTTTTCTATGTGACCCCGAACCGGCGTGTATCCTTGATCGTCTGCGGGAGTTTGCCGCAGATCGTTCGCCCCTTTATCAAGTTCACGATCATCTTCGAAGCTTTCAAGCCCGCTCAACGCAGGACATGGTCTCCGATTATGCTGAGCTGACACCGGTCCGCTATTCGGCAACGCGCTACTTCAATGGGCCGCACTCACCAGAACCTCTCACATCCCGGTCACTCCAGATTTACTGGCAGGAGTGCGACGGCTCATTTTCGGAAGAAAATAGTTTCGTCTTTACTCCGTACCACTTGGGGCATCAGACTGCCAGGCTCCCCTTCTCGCGAAGCCCGCGTGGACTGCAGCGGCTCCGTCTTGACATGGGGTCCGAACCGGGTGTGTTCACGGTCTACCGATTAGCGCTCTTTACGCGCATGGGCGAACAGGCTTGGCACTCCTATAGTGGGCCGTCCTTTTTTGGTTCAGCCTCTCTTGCCCAGGCTTTCCCGCTGAGCGGAACCGAGCTCTGCCTTACGGGAGATGACCCGTCGATGATTCTCCCTTTGACTCCTGATACCCTGGCGAGGCTGAACGATGGGGGCTTTCTGGAAGTCGAGTTCAAGGCTGGAACGACGCTCTCCCAGGCCGCCGCATTGCACGCAACCGCGGAAGCAGGTTGGGCAGCGCGGCGGGAGGTTACGGCTCTGCAGCAGGAACTCGGCGATGAGCTCAATCGAATGAATCAGCAATTGACCCAATTTGAGGATGAGCTCGAATCAACAGATCGCTTCATCGACGCACTGGAAGGTGAGCGTGAACGACTGCTCGCAGAGAAGCGTGGCACTGAGGCCGCTCTCGGTCTCCTAAGTCGAGACTTTCAGCTTTCCCAAAACCACAGTCAGAACCTGAGTAATGAGGTGAATAGACTAAACGAAATCCTCCGACTCTCAGAGGATCACAGCAAGAATCTGACCGATGCTCTGGCCAAACTGAATGAAGCCGTTAAGCTTTCACACGATCACAGCAGCCACCTTGAAGTGCAAAATCAATCACTCCAGCAATCGCTCTCCTGGAAGCTGACCGAACCTGTAAGACTAGCGGGCCGGCTCGGCCGTAAGTTGAAGGGAAGTTGAGTGCGGTAGCTGTTTGGCAGCGTCTAACGGATCAGTCCCAGCGATGGTAAGTCGAAGCGAGGCTGCTTCTGCCAAGTGCACCGGGATGGTAACGCTCACCTCAGCCCCTCCGGCATAGATCTGACCTTCACGCCGATCCCAAGCCCAGAGTGTCTCGCCAGATCCGCTCAGAACAACGACGTCATAGATCCGAACGATTGCAGGATTAAGCATGGGGCAAAGCCGCAGCTCCACTAAGGACTCCGCTTTCGGTGATGGCACAGGCAGCGTAACGCTCGACGGCTTTTCATTGACGACGTGCGCCAACCGAATGCTCTCTTCCTCCGTAAAGGCCTGTTCTAACGTCCGCCAGAAGAGCTGGCTGGTAATCTCCCATTCAGCCGGACGCATTTGCCTCCGCGTCCAGTAGCGGGTCTGCAAATGGCCGGCACAGACCTCGTAGTAGCGTCGCATCCGCGCGAGCTCGGACTCCTCGGCACGAACGAAAATACTGCCAACATGAGCAGCCACTAGTGGCGGCTTCATGACAACACCCAAACCGTGGCTGTGGGTAAACTCGCTTACCGGAAGTCTGCTCGTGCGCAGGTCCTCCAGAAGTCGCCAGATGCCAAAGTCTGCCTGTCGCTCGGCCGCGTCGTGCAGCAGAACTACACCACCGGGCCGCACCTTGGGCCACCAGGTATCGAAGTCATGTCGAACGGCCTCGTAAGTGTGTGCGCCATCAATATGCAGCACGTCGATGCTCTCGTCTAAGAACTCAGACGCTGCCTCGTCGAATCGCATGCGTAACAGCCGTGAAAAGGCTCGGTAGTGCTGTTCATTATGTGCGTGTACATCGGCATAGACCGAGTCCTCATAAGCGCCGGTATGCTGGTCCCCGCTCCACGTATCGACAGCAAAGGCCTGGCTCTGAACGCCTCCTTCGGCGAGCGCCTGACAGAACGCAAAATAGGATTCGCCCGTGTGCGTTCCCAATTCAACAATCACCTTTGGACGCATGGTGGCCACCAAATCGCAAGCAAATGGAATGTGTCCCGACCAGTAACCAATACCACTCGGGCGGTAGCGAATCGGCTCAAAAAACAGCGAAGGCAGGGTAGCGGGAAAAGTGAACAGCTTCAATTTCGTGTCGAGTCTAGCATGCGCTTCATAGGTTCCGCTTCTGCCTCCAGCCCTGCCACGAAAGGCTGAGAAGCGTCACCGTGTTCGCAAGCATGAGCGGGTAGATGGGAAAGGCGTAACGGCCTGCTGACATCATGGTCAGCGCATGGAGCGCAATTAAGCTTAAGGGAATTGCCGTCAAGGCGAAGACGATGCCGTTACCCTGCCGGATGCTAGCGACGAGCCACAACAGCGACACAATAGAACACATGAGTACAACCGGAACATACAGGGAAAGCACGCGTAAGAGCACTGTTCCCAGGAGCGCACCACCGCCGTAGTGCTGCGGTTGAAATTGCGCGTTGTACTCCGGAATCCAGTTCGGTACGTTTTCAAAGATTGCTGTCTGTGGCCAGGCGAGGAAGACAAATCGTGAGAAGTTCCAGTTCTCGTCGTCGCCACGGTGATGCGGCACTCCAAGAAAGTAGATAAACGATCGCAGGACTCCTGCAATATATCGGCCCGGATACTGCAGAACCAGACGACCGATTCCGGCGCGTAAGTATGCTTGGTGAAGTTGTTTCAGGAACTCGTGACGGCCCTCGCCGACCATGGATAGACCGTCCAGCGCAAGGTGGCCTCCACCGACCTCGTCACGCACAATCTCCCGATAGCGCGACCCGAGAGATCCAAACAGCGGGTTCTCTGGCGGCACTAACACCTGTTTGTACATCCCGGTGGTGAAAACTTCTTTGATGTCGCTAGGATGTTTGCTGCTCAAATGAGCCCAAGGGTAGACCAGCAGCCATGGAATTCCTAGAATCACCGCAGCGTTGATAACAAGGTTCCGCCTTGTCAGAGTTCTCCCGCTGACAAGAGCGAACGCAATTGCCACAACGGGAGAGAGATACAGCAGAGTGGGTCGCCAGTAGTAACCGGCTGCAATAGTCGCAGCCATTAGGATCGCCATAAGCGCAGGGCGGCGATCACTCCTGACAGTCAACCAAACAAGAAGAGCCAGGAAGAAGAAAATGCCGGTTTCGCTCAGGAGCATGTGCTGATAGCCGATCAGAACGGGGTAGACAACAACGACGGCCAGAGCACAGGCACCTGCTGCATCCCCAGCAACAAAGCGAACTGTAGACCCTGTCAGCAGCACGCCCCCTAGGCCCATTAAACCGGTTACCAGCATTGCAGCTTGCGGTTGCTCGCCGCCTACGATAAACGCAAGTTTGAGCGCAGCCGGAAAGAGCGGCGTGCGCAAGTAGTTCCAGCCATCCGGAAAAGCGCTGCTGCCGAGGACGTTTGCCAAATGCACATACTCCATGCCGTCATAGCTGGCAGCGAACGGGAGTGAAAGCAGATGGAGGAAGGTAAAGGAAATCGCGAAAGCTATGGCAATGCGATAAACCAATGAGATTAAATCCCTGTAGCGCGAATGAACAGTGCGGCCGCAATGCCCCCAGCAATGGGACCCAGGATTGGCACCCAGGCGTATGCCCAATCGGAGGAGCCCTTGCCAGCAATCGGAAGTATCGCATGTGCGAGCCGCGGCCCAAAATCCCGTGCGGGGTTAATCGCGTACCCGGTTGTAGCACCCAAAGACAGACCGATGCTCCAAATCAATCCTGCAACCAGCAATGGGCCGAGACCCGGAGCAACGCCGCTGGGAGCTAACCGGCGCGAGACCAATGATGAGGCCACCACAACCAAAACGAACGTCGCAATAGCCTCACAGAGGAAGTTGCTCGGAAGCTGACGAATCGCCGGTGAGGTTCCAAAGCAGGCGAGTTTCTTGTCTGGGTCGGCCGTTGCTGCCCAATGCGGCAGATAGAACAGCCAGACCAACGC
>CALMAV010000295.1:0-4856 GCA_937859895.1 uncultured Bryobacterales bacterium
GTTCGTTTCATCAGTCTCCCCTTTTCTGGCGGCCTCCGGCCGCCGGGAAACTCTTGTTCACACCGTCTCGTTTGAGGGGGCAACGTCATTGGGGCTAAGTTTACGAATTTGCTGAATGTAGTGGCGGGTTGTTCGATTATTCAAGTTCTGGGGACAATTGCCACAACAATCATTCTGAAGTCGAAGACCGAATTTGGAAGCTTGGCCGAGATGCGGCCGGCACTGGGCTTAGACATCTTCATGCCCGAGGGAAGCAACAAGGTGTTGACGGCATTCTTGGGATACTTTTCAGTTTTTGAGATCTGGTGGATTGTAATGGCGGTGCTGGTGATCAGCGTGGCATTTAGGGTTTCAAAAGGGAAGGCACTAGCGGTAGTGTCTCCCATTGTTTTGCTTAGCCTAGTTATAAGGGTTGGCGGTGCAGCTCTCTCGAAAGGCTGATTTCCAGACGTCAAGGCTCTACAATAGAGAAGTCCCTGGAAACATAAACTTATGCTGCGATCTATTGGTCCTACAGAGCTACTTATCATTCTTGTGGTTGTGGTGCTTCTGTTTGGCGGCAAGAAAATTCCGGAGTTAGCCAAGGGATTGGGTGAAGGACTCCGAAACTTTAAAGGTGCCGTGAAGAGTGAGGATGAAGAAGCGGCGTTGAAAGACAAAAAACCGGTCTAGCTTCTCAAGGAATGAAAGGCTTCGAACATTGCATTCGAAGCCATCCAATTTGCCTACTGCTTTGCCGGAGCCTTCTCTTTTTTGGGTGGAACAATGGCATCCTTGACAGACTTGGCTACGCGGAACTTCACAACCTTCTTTGCAGGAATCTTAATTGCTTCGCCTGTAGCAGGATTCCGTCCGGTTCTTGCCTTGCGATCAGCACGAACCAGGCGACCAATGCCAGGAAGAATGAACACGCCGTTCTTCTTCGTCTCGCGCACAGCCAGTTCGGCCAGCGACTCCATAAAATGTTTCACCACGCGACTATTGGTCGCCGTGGTCTCCGCGAGTTCTTTCACGATCGCGGTTTGAGTCATTCGTTTTACTTCAGCCATTTACAACTCCTCAACTTAGGGTATGAGAACTTCTTCGGAACACTGCTGCCAGATGAATAAAACATTTCGGTTACCAAATGTTCTGAGCTCTTCTTAGTCAACTCGATGATACGGAACCATCGCACGGATGTAAAGGCAAAACGCGTAAAAACAGGCTATTTTCCGCACTTTTTAGTGACTAGTGCCCGGCAAAGCTAATAAACACGGGGTTCTGGGACGTGTTGCCCCTTAGTAGACAGCCGCTGCCATGCTTTAGACAGACCACGGTTTATGATCAGAAGACCACCAGTTATTGTTGGTGCGCCTCAAAGCAGGGGGTGACAAGTAGCAAGCCCGGGTGGCGAAATCGGCAGACGCAAAGGACTTAAAATCCTTTTTCGCGCAAGCGGAGTGCGGGTTCAAGTCCCGCCCCGGGCACCACTTATAAACTTGACTGGGTTCCCGCTACAGAAGAACAGCCATACGCATTTGGGTGAGTCCACGTGAATCTTCTTGATCCAAACTGCGACAGCTTCGAGAGTCGGCCGAGAAGGCAGATGAATATTTATAATCGCCCGTCGGCTATTATCTTGAGAAGAGATTGCAAGCGTGAAATTTAAGAATACCCTTCGGACCCTGCTCGCGGCTTGTGCGCTGTTTCTTGCATTCAGTTCTGAGGCCGGCGCCCAAGCAACTAAGACTGCGAAGACGCCGGCAGCGGCTCCTACAACTTCGGCTCCGGCTGCTAGTGGGAAGGCAGCCCAGCCCAAGGCCGCTCTGGTTGATTTGAACTCGGCTTCGAAAGATGATTTATCTGCCCTGCCCGGGATCGGGCCGGTCTTGTCCCAGAAGATCATCGATGGCAGACCATACCGGGCCAAAACCGACTTAGTGCGCAAGAAGATCCTGCCGCAGAGTGCTTACAGCAAAATTGCTCCGCTTGTGATCGCCAAGCAGACCAAGGCTGCAAAGTAGGCAGACCATGCGGCCCCGATTCGCTTGGCCTTAGCTGCGCTCAAGCGAATCGGGCGTTTCCGTCAGGCGAACACCACGCCCAGCATCAAGCGAATATTCGTTATCGCATGTCATTCGCGTCAGTTTCCGAAATAAAATCCTCTTCGAATAGCTGAGTTAAGCGCTCGCACATTGCACCGGGGCAAAGTCTCTCCGCCAGCTCAATCTGAGGGGAAGCCAGCGGATGTCTGCGAGCCAACAAGGTGTGAAGGGAAAGCTATTTCTTGCTCCGGAGAGCCACTGCCACTTCGGCGACGCGCTTGCCTTGAGCTTTCGCAATGGCAAGATCTCCAGGAGTCGGGTGCAGCTCCCCTTTTGGGCCGGCAATAGTGGACGCTCCGTAGGGCGTTCCGCCACGTGCTTCCGTGTGATTCATCTCGGGCAAGGAATAGGGGACCCCAACGATCAGCATTCCGAGGTGCAGCAATGGCACCATCATCGTCAACAAGGTAGTCTCCTGGCCGCCATGGGTCGTGGCCGTTGAAGTGAAGACTCCGGCTGGCTTACCCTCCATCTGTCCATTCGACCAAAGCTGAGCCGTGCTGTCGATCAGAGCCTTCATTTGTGCCGTCATATTGCCGTAGCGGGTTGGACTTCCAAACAGAACGCCTTCGGCATCTCGGAGATCTTCGACCGTGCACTCGGGATCGGTCTGCTGGCTCTGATACGCCTGGTAGGCGGCACCCTTCTCCTGTTCCACATGCTTTACATATTCCGGGAACTCCCGAACACGGCGGAGCACTAGCTCTGCTCCTGAGACTTCGCTCACGCCTTCTGCGACGGCTTTTGCCATTGTCTCAACGTGACCGTACTGTGAGTGGTACACCACTAGAATCTTCACTGTTTTACCTTTCTACTGATTAAGCGAAACTAAGGACGAACGTGACCGTCTGGGGAACGGAAACAATTACGCAAGAGCAAAAAGAAGAACATTCTTTCGCTTATGCCGCTCTTCGCCGTCAGCTACCCGGTCTGGTTCGCGTTTCGGTTTGAATAGCAGCTTCCTGTGCTGCGAAGCCAAGTTTTTTGAGAGAGGCTCTTAGTTGGTTTCGCTCCCCAACATCCAGAACTTTCATTACCGACTCAATGTCCTGTGCATGACGGGGATACAGATCTGAGATGAACGCATGGCCACGAGTCGTTAGTTCTACCATTCGTATACGGCGGTCCTTATCGTTGCTCTTGCGAGTCACGAACCCTCGCCCATCTAATCGGTCGATTACCGAGGTCATGGACGCATTGGCCAAGAGCACCTTTTCGCCGATCTCCGATATGGTCATGGGGCCCTTGTGTAACAGAACTTCAAGCACCTCAAAGTCGCTTAGACAGAGCCCTTCGGCGGCGACACGCTGCTCCACGTAGCGCGCCATCGCTTCATAGGCTCGGGCGAGGACAACCCAAAGCTTTGCTCCTGAGGTGGCCGTTTCTCGACTCAAGGCGTTCCTACTACGTAAGATATTACGACGTCGAAATGTTATTGTCAATACCCCGTTGTTGTATGCGATAGCTGTCCTGGCGCGGCTCAGCTCGAGCTATGGAAAAATACGCTCACTGTAGCCTCACACCGCACTCCGTGGCTGTTTTGATCCAGCGAGTTCTTGCGAGCGCGGGGGCCGTTGGGTAGATCTATGCAACTGGAACGTCCACTTCTAGTATTGCCGCTAGCCCATGACCTTCCGCATCTGATCGTCACTTCGGGAAAGTTTCCCGCCAACGGATTGTCGGTTAACCTTCTACTCCGTCACCCTCAGAGACTTGCTTCTTTTCGAGTCGAAGCAAAGTTGCGAGCAGGCTTCCACCGGGGTTACCAGCTTTGCCGAATAATCGATCTTGTACGTCGATTATCGTCGGCAACGCCTGACGGAGTGTCTTGAGGCCGCTTCGTGTCATCTCTAACTCTTTGGCGCGAGTATCAGAGCGGCTTCGTCGCCGCTCAACCAAACTCTTCCTGTCTAAAATCTTCAATGTTTTTGAGACCTGCATTGGATGTATACCTCCAAAGTGAGCCAACTCTACTTGCGTGACTGCCTCACCGGAGCGTCCTAACCAGGCGAGAAGCGCCAACGTTACGAATTGAAGATTGGTAAGGTCCAATGGCGCAAGCGCACGATCTGCTTCGCGTTGATAACGCGCAGCAATGCGCCAGAGGACGAATCCAACGGCGTTCTCCGGCGCGCCGAGAGAGACAGCCTCGAACATCTCAGTAATCGTTTGTGGATGACTCTTCAAGGTTCATTCTAAGGCAGATGTTGCAACTCCATCGTTCCCACCGTTGGCGGTAAGAAAACATGCGGAGAGCATCTTAGTAAACTAGTTTAGTAAATGGATGGCGTCTGGAGTAGGTAGTCGAGACCAGCCATAGCGCTGCCCGTCGCCTTGGGCGCTGAATCCAAACTACATAGGAGAACACAAATGGAGATACTTAAATGCCGGATTTGAAGCTTGACATAGCGTTCTGGGATTATGACCGGACGCGCGCCCTCGCCAACGGCACGGTGAAGATACCCGGCGTTGAGGCACAATTCCACAGTGCTCCTATCGTTACCCAGATTTTCGAGGGTGCGGTTCATGGCCAGTTTCATGTATCCGAACTCGGGTTGACATACTTCCTGCGGACGTTCCAAAGTCAGGATTCGCCTTTTCTCGCGATTCCGGTGTTTCCCAACCGCGCCTTCCGTCACTCAGCGATTTACATTAACCGGGCTAGCGGCATCGAGAAGCCTGAGGATCTGAATGGCAAAACGATTGGTGAATTGGCTTTGTACAGCCATGATGCGGGCATTATGCCCAAGGGAATGTTGATGGACGAATATG
>CALMAV010000295.1:4866-10053 GCA_937859895.1 uncultured Bryobacterales bacterium
CGAATATGGGTTCAAGCCCGAGACCTGCCGTTGGATTATTGGCGGACTGGACTGGCCGTTAAAACCCATCGATTTTGTTCCTAGACCGCACCCGGCAAATGTGGAGGTGAGCGACATTCCCGAGGGGAAGGAACTCGGTGCCATGCTGGAAGCTGGGGAGATCGATGCGCTGATTTCTGCCGACAATCCCAAGTGCATCCTCGAGAACTCTCCCAAGGTAGGACGGCTCTTCCCCAACTATCCGGAGGTCGAGCGCGGCTACTTCCAGCGCACTGGTATTTTCCCAATCATGCACACGGTGGTCATTCGGAAGGACCTACTGGAGCAGAATCCTGGACTGGCTGAACTGGTCTTCAAAGGCTTCTCTGAGGCGAAGGACGTTGCTGTTAAGGATTACGAGCATGGGCGAATCTTTAACAACATGGGTATCATGTTTCCGTGGTTCAGCCGATTAACTGAGGAAGACCGCACAGTACTGGGTGATAACTGGTGGCCCTATGGGATAGCCGCCAATCGTAAAGCTCTGGAAGCTGTGCTCCGCTATCACTTTGAACAAGGAATTACGGAGCGGCTCTTCAGTATTGAGGAGATCTTTGTTCCGGAGCTATTGACGACTTAAGTGCTCTGACCGGCTTTGGTGAAGAGGGCGATTCACTTCCGCCCGCTATCCACGTTCACGCACAGCTACAACTCTCGCTCCGCATCCCGGTGCCTCTCCTGCACCGCATAACCTGACTTCTTCAACCGCTTCTGAATCTCATGCGCAATGAGTACCGACCGGTGATGCCCGCCTGTACAGCCAAACGAGATGGTCAGGTAACTCTTGCCTTCCCGAATGTAATGCGGCAAGAGGTAGATCAGCAAGTCTGAGATCCTCTCGATGAACTCTTCCGTTTGAGGGAATGACCGAATAAAGCGAGCCACACTGGGATGCAGCCCTGTTAAATGCTTGAACTCAGGAATATAGTTCGGATTCGGCAAAAAGCGCACATCAAAGACTAAATCACTTTCCGACGGCACACCATGGCGAAAACCAAAGCTATTGATCGAAACGGTGATGCTGGCCGGGTCCTTTACGTCCTGGAACTTATCGTTAATCTGCCTTCGCAGATCATGCACATTCAGCTTTGTCGTGTCGATGTAGAGGTCGGCCAAAGCCCGAATGGGAGTAAGCTGCTCACGCTCATTGGAAATACTCGAGAGCACCGTCGACTCCGAGCCAAGTGGATGCGGCCGCCGGGTTTCGCTGTAGCGTCGCTGCAATACCTCATCACTGGCATCCAGGAATACGATTCGGGCATGCACGCGGTTCTTTAGTTCCGCGTAGATCTCTTCAAAGCCCTTCAATGCCTCGCCCTCGCGAATGTCGATCGTCAGAGCCGACCGGCGCTGCGTGTTCGAATCCAGCGATAGATCCGCAAACTTCGGCACCAGCGCAATCGGCAAATTGTCCACCGCATAGAATCCCAGATCTTCAAACGCCTTTAGCGCTGTCAGCTTGCCCGAACCACTAATGCCCGTGATGATCACCAGTTCCGCTCCCGGCTTAGCAGGCACGGATGGTGGCGCAGTAGTATTGGACTCTTTCTTTGTTGATTTAGCCATTCAGTTAGAGGAGGAGTCCGGCAACCGATGATGGGGTGCCCACAGTCGAGCTTTGGTTACTGCTCAGGACTCAATTAAATCGTAATTACCGTCCTGCCGCTGCACCAGCACCGAAAGGCAGTTTCGATCGGCATCGCGATACACCACATAATCGTTCGGTCCGGAGATCTCCATCATCGCCTCTTCCAACGTCATTGGCTTCCGGTCTTCGCCGTAGTTCACGCGAAAAACCTTAGGCGTCCGTGCAGTTCCATTGGCAGGCGCAGGACTATGCCGTCCATTCTCGACTTTAGCGGTAGTCTGGGCAGCTTCATCCTTTGGATTTTCCTTGCTCGTCCGGACAGCTTTTGCATCCCGGTGTACATCTCGCCACCGGTCCCGCTGTTTTATCAGCTGCTTTTCCAACTTCTCAGCAGCCTGGTTCAGAGCTACGATCAAATCCCCGTCGACTCCCTCGCCGCATAGCGAGTTGTCATAAAAGTTGAGATGAATCTCAACTTTGTGCAGGTGTCTTTCCAGGTGGTGAACCAAGTGTACTTCGCGTTCGCCCCGTTGCTCTGCTAGACGGCCCACTTTGGCCAGCTTTTCTGCAACCTTCTCCTCTAGCTCAGGAGTAAAATCCTTGGTCTTACCGGAGTAGATCAGCCTCATATCTGTCCCTGTTCGAAGGGCGAACGAAATGCTTCGACCCTCGCGAGTCTCACTTTCTTCTTACCTGTTAAGCGCGCATTCGGCGCTGATGTGTAGACGGAATCTTCATATCCTCGCGATACTTAGCTACTGTTCGGCGCGTGACGTCGATTCCCTCGCTTTGCAGTCGCGCCGTGATCTGTTCATCGGTCAGCGGACGTGCCGCGTTTTCCTCTTCAATCATCTTCTTTACCCGGCGTTTTACAATCAGCAGCGGAGTTATGCTGCCCGAAGTTCCCTGCACTGCCTCCGAGAAGAAATATCGTAACTCAAAAACGCCCTGGGGCGTGTGGGTATATTTGTTCGCAACCGCCCGGCTCACTGTCGAAGGATGTACTCCGATCTCCTCAGCGACCTCTTTAATCATCATCGGCTTTAACTGGTCAATGCCGCTCTCCAGAAACTCGCCCTGTCGCCGCACAATCGAATGGCAAACGCGCAGGATTGTCTGCTTGCGCTGCTCAATATTCTTAATCAGCTGCAGCGCCGAAGCATATCGCTCCTTGACATAATTGCGGACATCCCGGTTCGGCTCCTGTTCGCGATCCACCATGCGCTTATACTCGCCATTCAAGCGCAACTGCGGCACGTCATCATCGTTCAGCGTAATTACGTAATCATCGCCGTCCTTATAGATGTAAACGTCGGGTTCAACCACCCGCGCTCCGCCACCGGAGTACCGCAATCCAGGCGCCGGGTCCAGATGCTTGATCACATTGACAGCAATCTGAATATGTTCAGCCGGGCGGCCCAGCACCTTGCATAGCTGGCCCATCTGCCGGGTTCCCAACAGCCGCATGTGGTCATGTACAATCTTCCAAGCGACGCCATCCTGACCGCCCCGAGCTTCCAACTGCAGCAACAGGCACTCGCGCAGATCTCTGGCCGCGACTCCGGTCGGTTCTAGCGCTTGTACCGCCCGCAACGCAGCGCGTACTGTCTCCAGCGGCAGGCCCTCAGCAAACGCAATCTCTTCGGGGACCGTCGTCAGGTACCCGCTCTCCTCCAGGTTGCCGATTACGCTCTTTGCCGCCTCGCGTACCGCCTCGGGCATAATGACTACACTAAGCTGGCTCTGCAGATGGTCGCTCAGTGTGACTGGCGAAGAGAGAAACGTCTCAAATGACGGCTTCTCAAAGGACTCGGAGGCAGGACTCTTGAAACCCGGGTCCAGGTACTCGTCGAAGAAGCTGCCAAAGTCAATCTCTTGAAACGGGTCAGTCTCAATCTTGCTCTCTTCCGCGGATGCCGCGCTGGCAATGCTCACGTCACTTTGGCCGCTCTCGGAGTGGTCACTTCCTAGTGCCTCAAAATTGTCGTTCCCATCAAAACTGTTGGTAGCCGCGCCCGCTTCCACGTGGCTCAAGATCGCCTGGTCAGCCGGGTCGGAGTGCCGTTCGCATTCCAGAAGCGACTGCAACTCCTGTGGCGTTAATTCCTCACCCGGCTCTGTCGCTTCTTCCAGGACAGGGTTCTCGGCAATCTCGTTGGTGATCATGTCCTTCAGCTCCATGCGGTTGAGCTGAAGCACCGTGACCATCTGCACAAGGCCAGGTGTGAGTATCTGCTTTTGCTGCACGCCAAGGTGCAGCCGTTGCGAAAGCGAACTCATTTGGTCACCAGTCTAACACCGCAGAAGGCCTTTGCCATTTGGGAAAAACCTGTGGTCCAGCAAACTGGAGGGCCTATATAAGGCCGAATCGCTAACTCGCCAAGCCGGGTGGCAGGAAGAAATTCTCACCCAGATAAATGCGCCGGACTTCTGGATCGTGCCCCAGCGACTCCGGTGACCCAGCACGAAAAATGCGCCCGTTGCTGATTATGTAGGCCCGATCAGTTACCGCCAGCGTCTCCCGCACATTATGGTCGGTCACCAGGATGCCAATCCCTCGGCGCTTCAGATCTCCAATAATGCGCTGCAACTCTAACACCTGGATCGGATCGATGCCCGAGAACGGCTCATCCAACAAGATAAAATCGGGACGCAAAACCAGGGAGCGCGCAATTTCTACACGCCGTCGCTCGCCGCCCGAAAGCATATAGCCTTTGCTGTGCCGCACCGTCTCCAGACCGAGGTCAGCAATCAGGTTCGACATCCGCTCCCGCCTCTCATGTCCCCGGATCGACAACGTCTGCAAAATTGCCATCAGGTTGTCCTCAACGCTCAGCTTGCGGAACACCGACGGCTCCTGCGGAAGATAGCTAATGCCGCGCCGCGCCCGCTGATACATCGGCAGGTGCGTGATCGGCTTATCATCCAGCAGCACATCCCCGGACTCCGGATTTATCAGACCGACTGTGATGTAGAACGACGTGGTTTTGCCCGCGCCATTGGGCCCCAGTAGGCCAACCACTTCGCCCTGCTCAACCCGTATCGTGACGTTGTCCACCACCTTGCGGCCGTTGTAGGATTTCGAGATCTCTACCGTCTGTAAAGTGCGTGTGCCGGTGGTTTTTTCCAATGTCCTATGATACGCGGTGAATGGAGGTTCTCTCACCGTCGCCGCCCGTCTCCCGGCGTGTCGTTTTTCTTACTGTAACTGCGGTCATCCTGCTGAGCTGCGTCCGGCTCGCGCACCTTCATCTACTCTGGGCTGACGAAGACTACCACCTGGCCGCGGCCATCAATATCCTGCACGGCCGAGTTCCTTACCGCGACTTCTGGTACGACAAGCCGCCCCTTGCTGCCCTTTACTATTTGATTATCGGCGGCTGGTCCGGCTGGGCGCTCCGCCTGCTCGATGCCGCTTACATTGTGGCGTGCTGCGCTGTTGCCTGGCGCCTTGCTTTTGAGTGGTGGGGCCGGCGAGAGAGTTATGTCGCGGCTCTGCTGCTCGCCTTCTTTACGACCTTCTACCTGCCGTCCGCAGTTATTCCCTTCGCAGCTGATGG
>CALMAV010000296.1 GCA_937859895.1 uncultured Bryobacterales bacterium
GAACATGGCCGATGGCATGATTGCCGCGACTGCCCTGGAGCATGGTCTTACGGTGTCCGGTTTCTGCGCACAAAGCCGGGTAACGGGAATCGCAGAGTGATCAGCATCGATTCGATGTCGCGGCTGTCCAGCGCGACGCTGCAGCAGCGGTTAACGGTTGTACGGCTGTTCTATGAATTCTTGATGGAAGAGCAGCAGTGTGAACGGAATCCGGTGGGCCGCGGCCGATACACACCCGGCACGGCGTTTGGTAGCGACACGCAGCGCGGCTTGATCCCGCGCGGGAGAAAGCTACCCTGGATACCCGATGAAGCCACCTAGCAGCGGCTCATTAAGATTGTTGCTGGGAAATCAATTCGTACCCGGCTGATGTTTGCCATGGGCTACGACGGAGCATTGCGGCGTGAGGAGCTTTGCCTACTCAAGTCATCCGATGTTGATCCAGCACGGCAGCTACTTAAGATCCATGCCGAAACAACCAAGAACAGGCTTGAACGCATCGTGCCATACACAGCACAGCGACAACGGGTTCACTGTATATGACTTACCTTGATGAGCGGCGGAAGTTGAGCCGCGATCGCGGCTTACTGTTTCTATCTACATCGCTGCGAAATCGAACACAGGCGATCTCGTTCTGGACTTGGTCAAAGATAGTGAGGGCACTCGCAGATGAATCCTCGATTCCCGAGTTCCGCACGCATACTTTGCGTCATCTTCGGCTGACCGATCTGGCGCGCTTGGGCTGGGACATTCATGAGATTACTACCTACGCCGGGCACCGTAGCCTCCAAACTACCCTGCGCTACATACATCTGAACGGGGGAGAACTAGCACGCAAGATCTCGCATTTGGCAGATCTGGAGCAGCGCCGGCTTCAGCAGTTGATTGAGGTGTCCAGATGAGCACATCAGCCGCGATACTCCAGGCTCCGGCAGCTACTCGGTGGATTTGGCCTATCGATTTAAGTCTGTACGATCGGTCGCCAGACCTGACTTTTGATGAGCAGGTTGTCATTAACGCGATCCTGAAGGATCAAGCGGGATACCGCTGTGATCGTTTGCACGCCCGGCTTGGTCGCCTGCTGAATCCGATGGTAGACGCTCTTACGATCACTGAAGCCGGCAAGAGAGATTCGGGGCTCGTCTTCAAGGTCATACTTCGACACATGCAAAAGAGCCGATGCTCTTTCTGGAAGTGGACCGAATCAGAGTGGGGCGGCATTCTCCACAATACGAGTGCAGATTTTGAAACTAGGAATGCGGTTTCGCGCAGATCGCGTCCTTATCTCATGGCACTCTGCATTCTCCTCGGCTGCGTACGCGATTTGAGATCTCTGGGGAACTTCGATCGCATGGGGCTTGCAATCAAAGTGTTCGGTTCGGCTTTCGATCTCTCGACAAAACGGGTAACAGACACGTTAACGTCATGGGGATATTCAGCAAACCTGGATAGGACGAGGCTACGTACTTCCTTGTGCGAGATCTTCCTGTTGAACGCAGTCCACTACTGGAAGATATTTCGTCAGAACTGCTAATCGAGCTTCATAGGACCAGGGTAAGAGAAGAACGCCGCTGGACCTTACAACGGATCTCGAACGCGCTTTGTGCTCTCAAGATAATTGAGGCACCTATCCGGCATGGATTCGAAAAAGCACGAGATGGCCAGCAACGGGACATCAGAATCGGTGTATCCAACTCGTGGCAGGCGATTGCCGATCGATGGCTGGCGACCTCAACACTTTCCGAGAATGGACGGATCGAAGTGTATTACCTGATTATGAAAGCCGGACGATGGATCACAGCGACGCATTCCGAATTGGCATCACCGGAACTTTGGACTCGCGAGACTGCAGCAGCCTATGTTGCAGCAGTTTGCCGGATGAGTGTTGGGACTTGGGTGACACAGGTCAAGCATCCTTCCGATTGCAGAAAACCGCTTACGCCTCGGTCAATCTGTGGTCATTTAAATGCCATCCGAACTTTTTTCCGGGACTGCCATGAATGGGAGTGGGTCCCACGCCAATTTGATCCGAATCACAGCCTTAGAGCGCCCACCAGCGTAAAATCTCTCATCGGACCGGACCCACGCGTCGTTGCCGACGATGTTTGGGCCAAGCTCGTTTGGGCTGGTTTGAACTTAGAGGAATCAGACTTGCGTTTGACGGGGTCGCATTATTTCTACCCTCTCGCACTCGTTCGGGCTTTAACCATGGTCTGGCTGTTTGCAGGTCTGCGATGCGATGAGATCCTTCGGCTGCGAGTTGGATCGATACGGTGGAAGGACAACGAAGATCAGAGTGGCGGGCCACTAACGTGTCTTCTCCACGTGCCGGTGAACAAGACGAGCACAGCTTTTGTAAAGCCAGTGGATCCCACTGTCGGTGAGGCAGTTGGTAAGTGGGAAGCAGTTCGGCCAAAGCAACCAGCGCGGCTGGACAAGAAGACCGGTGAGCTTGTCGACCTTGTGTTTGTCTATCGGACCCGGCGAATCTCAGCTCGCTACTTGAACCAGGTGATAATTCCTACTTTGTGTACCAAGGCCGGCGTACCGCGACGCGATGCACGAGGCGCTATCACGAGTCACCGAGCTAGAGCAACGATTGCTACACAGTTGTACAACGCGAAGGAGCCGTTATCGTTATTCGAACTTCAACGCAGCATTACGCGAAGATTTCGGCTACGAAGATGGCGCGGTCATACGCTCGGGCCGGATATTTCGAACGGAATCTGCGCGCTATTGACGTGCTGATCGATCAGGAAGCAGTTCGTAGCGGCACGGCGGCCAATGTTCCATGGAAGTACTACGACCTTGGCCACGGTTACTGTACATATGATTTCTTCGATCAGTGCCCGCATCGTATGGCGTGTGCGAAGTGCTCGCTCTATTCCCCAAAACCATCTGCAAAAGCGCAGGCTCTCGAAGGCAAAGCAAACCTGCTGCGACTTCGTCAGGAGATTCCGCTCCAGGACAGCGAAATCTCTGCCGTAGACGAGGGTATCGCTGCCTTAGAGGCACTGATTAATCGACTGATCGATACGCCAACGCCGGAAGGCCCAACGCCGCGGCAACTGCAGGTTGAAGGACTCGTGCAAATTCAGCCAACCGCGGAGGATAACTATAGGAGGTTGATTGATTTTCGTTCCATCAAATAAGCGGTCTCAATCGGCGACATCCTGGACTTCATCTGCTTGATGGAAAGTTGGTTTATAAAAAGTGCCCTTGCTGAACCGGTCAATTCCATATAATCACGAGTTTGTGCCACTCGGTCCGGGTGCGGCGGTCGTTGGTTTGTTTATCGGTCCACGTCACATTGGTGGCGAGCGATAGTGTGGTGGGTCCGTTCGGAGTGGTTTTGGCGTCCGCTCCGGTGTTGCCAATGAGAGTAATGCGGTTGATGTGAAACATGTAGGTTTTCCTTTTCTGAAATGGGTTGAAGATTGGAGGGAAGACTTACGCCTTCGCCCCTTGCGCTTTCGCTTGCTGCGTAACGGCGGCCGTCACAAACCCTTGCTCGCCGAGGTTGCGATCCCACTGCTGCGCAAAGCTGATGAGCTGACGTTTCAGCCGTGCGTCTTCCGATCCGCTATCAAATACCTCCTGGTACACCGGAGGAATGGCCTGACCGCGCGGACCCTGCCCGATGTCCTCGATGACGAGGCGCATGTACGGCTCGTTTGTGATGGAGGCGTGTAGGTTCTTCACCCCGCCGAGAATGCTGATGATCTTCGCTAAGGTCTTCATGTATTGGTGTGTGTCCTTGGTTCGGGGAGTTCGCTGTCCCCTCCCTTCACCTTCCATGGCCAGAGGCGATTGCGAAGTGCCGCCGGGTGTGCAAGGGCTTGAAATTCCGGCTATAAGGAATTTTTTTCGCATCGAAAAACCCTTGTCGGACCCGGTGGCCGAAGCGATAAAGAATGGAACGGAAGGGAAGGAGCCCCTCCGGAACTGTGCGGGTGCGGAGCTTCGGTTTTTTGTTTGTTCGGTTGGGTTGATCTATTAGAACGACTTTGCGCCGCTCGATGCAATGCAGCTCGGGGGCGTTGCGGGGGTGTCCCCCGCTGAGGTGGGGAGTGGTGGAACCGGCGTCTTGTGCCGGTGGAACCCTGGGGAGGACGGCGCTTTGTATGGCCTGACAGCTTGGGTAACAACCGAGATCCGGGACATGTACGACGGTCCAGTTTCTTCAGAATTGAAGAATGCTTCCAAGCCTTGAAAAGAGAGCCGAACTTCGGATGAGTCTGCAGTTCATTGCACGACCGCTGTCCGGAAAGTCAACGATGCGTTTTGGTGTCTCGCGCAAGACCGGATACAGATGGAAGAAATGATATGGAGCCGATAGTCCTCCAGCGCTGCTAGACCTCAGCTGACGACCTCATAGCCCTCCCCATGTCAAACCCGAATCCACACGGGGTCGTCTTATTGACACGAGGCAAAAACATGCAAGGCGGGGCGCAAGTGAGATCCGTGCGCGATTACGAAGCGGCAATGCTGCGACCCGGCTGACTCCTTTAGTTCCGACAGCATCAGATATTTTCGCAACGACTCATCCCTGCCCTGTTGACGACTAATCTTCGAAACCCTTGCACTCCGCACCGGATGCTCAGTTCCAGAAGTTTTCGACCAACATCAGCTCGCTATTGCTGTGATCGAGTTCGCCATAAAAGAGAAATCTGCCATCCGGCGACAGCGCGATACCTCTTCCATCGACCTTTCTGGCTGTGAACCGATGCTGGCTCGTCCCGAATTCTAGACTAAAGCGATTGAGCGAATGAGGACCGTACGTGTCTCCAGAAAAATAATAGACCGCGCCGTTACTTGGAACAAACGCTCGAAGATAGACTGCGGGCGCAATCTCTCTCTCATGGCGGCTCGTTAGATCGAGCTGCCAAAGCGAAGAGATGGCTGTGTTGTTCCTCGTGTAATAG
>CALMAV010000297.1 GCA_937859895.1 uncultured Bryobacterales bacterium
TTTCATTCTTGGACGGTCATCGCCATCCCTGGCTGTACCGTGTTCCTACCTTACATCAACATCCCGCGCACTTCCAAATATTCTTGGCCGAAAATCCTAGCTGGGAAGTTTGGAACCCCGGCAATGAGGGGTTCCAAGGTGAAGACTTTAGTCATTACAGTAAGGCGTTTACATAGCGCTTACCTGTTTGGACTGTCGGGCTTTACCGGCGAGAGTAAACTTCTCACCCCGGGGGGATCAACTTTCTCGGAGCCCGCAGTAGCCCTTATGATGACCTGTGATAACGTCCTTCCTCACAGGTATTGTTGTACAACTGAATCGGTTCTCGAAGCCAGTATTTTGCTGATTACGAGATCCGTTTTTCAATAATTCCTTGCAGAACCAACGAAGGCCTTAGCCGCAATGGTGGACGTGACCTTAGTGAGCGAGACTTGCACTCTTACGCATCAACATATTCCGTTGTTTCTTCAAATGGTGCGCTAGACCTATCTGTTAAGTCAGCCAGGAAACGTCCGCTGCTTTTCCATCCGCCAACATGTATGGCTAAGCGGCTTTCGCTTGTCTTGGCCCGCACTGAAATCGAGAAGCCGTTTCCTATACCAGCGACCAAGATGCCGGTGTGATCGTCCTGCACACTTGCTCTAGGACTACCATCTACCAACTTAGCGGTCTAAGATCGTTACTGCACGGAAACACGGGGTTTGTTTGTGACAACTATGGTTACTGCCCCAAGCCTGTCTACACTCGCCTGTTTCTTGTCTGGCAGCAATACACCACTCCAGTGACTTCAATTCTCCAGTCCCTCTTCTGTCAGCGATCTTAGGTCAACGGAGCTGTCACCCACTCCCAATAAACAGGATGGTTGATCACGCGGGCATCCAAGTGCTGCGCCATTCAAAGCGACATTGCCTGACCCAGCACTCATAATCCAGGTAATAATCAGTTTTACGCCCGGCGAAGAAGCTTGAAAGACAATCTCATAATTTTGGTCATACTGGCCCTGTAAGCAATGGAGTGGAGTCGATTACATCTGTTTGGGAGCCGTCTGAAAGGTGTGCAGTCAGTGTTCCACTGCTGTTCCAACCACCCACATGGATGCTGAGCTGACGTCGAGATTGGTCCGCCGGCACGGCAAAGGTGAAACCGCTTCCTTCTCCAGGCGTAAACACGCCTGTATTGTCCCCAGATTGGGTCCTTTGACTCTGGCCGTCTGTCCAAGCTAAGGATCTTGGATCGTTCTCGTAGGCATATACGCCTGAATTTCCGACAAGATCATACGCGTTGAACTGAGAGATAGTTTCCCGTTTATGTTCGGGGGCTCCTTTGCCCCAGTGAATCCAGTCAACTGATCCCTCCGTTGTTAGATTGGCAGAACCTTGGCTGTTACTCTTCAGGGTCAACGGACTACTCGGTGACGCAAAGGAGGCAGCTGCCACAGAGATAGACCCAGGACCGCCTGTCTTAATCCAGTTGATGGTCAGTCTCTGGCCGGATACCGCTGCTTGATAAGTCAGATGATATACCCGGCTTAACTGCCCGTTAAGGTCGGCCAAGGAGTCGTCTACAAATGCAGGAGCACTGGCATCGCTAAGGGTCGCAACAAAGTGACCAGAGGCGTTTTTCACCCCTATGTATACCGTTAAAGTGTGCGGGGTTAAATCGGCCGGGACCGAGAACAGGAATCCGGTTTTAGTAGTAGAAAGTCCAACACTACTCGTTGTTCCGTTTGAGAGCTGTATGGGATTACCGTCAATCCATGAGAACTGAACCGGCTCAAATGTTGATTGCAGATTAGTTCTATTGAGAGCCGGGATTTCTCCAAGTGAGCTGATTTTTGGAGATTGAGTGTTCAAGCGATCCACCCCGCTCGTTCCGTTCAAACCCCAATGAACCCAGTCTTCTACGCCGCTATCACTAAGGGAGATCATTGCAGGTGCCTGAGCTACGACCGCCGAGATCGACCCCGGCTTGGCTTGAGCAGTTCCCGTGAATGTGATTGTTTGGAGACCGGTAGATGAATCCGAGTTTATAGTCCAACTATCCGTATACACACCTGCAGCTATGGGAGTAAAACATACTGCAAGTGTCTTTGACTCACCGGGTTGAAGAATTATGCCTTCATCTAAAGTACTAATGGCGTGAAACGCGCCCAGGATTGGAGGCTTGGATTTGGTTATCACAACCGCGGTCAAACCAGCGTTTGATACATCAAACGAAAGAGTATTAGAGGCGCCCACACTGAGCGCTCCGAATTGAATCTGCTTAGTTGACACATCGAGTAAGCCGGGCAGTGTCGCCGAACCGCTCAGTTTAATCGAGGAGTTTCCACCATTCGAAACTATATTGATAGCGTCAGTAAATGACCCCATCGTTGTGGGCGAGAACTGCACTGTTAGCGTTAGAGCCTGTCCCGGTGCGAGCGAGCTGTTGCTTGCGGGCGCGCCGGATAAAAAGAAGGGATTGCCAGGAGCACTGACCTCGTTTAAGATCAACGACTGTGCTCCAGAGTTTGCGATGGTAGCCGTTCCAATCAAAGTCTTTCCGACCGATGTGCCCCCTAAGCTCAGAACCGCTGGCGACACTTGAAGATGTGAGCCAGCTAAGCGACCTGATCCTGAAAGGCTGACTGATATCGGCCCTAGATTCGTGACAAGCCCCAGAGCTCCGCTAACTAAGTTGGCCTGTGTCGGTGTGAAGTGTACAGGAATAGTTAACGATCCATCTTTTTCCAGTGTCACCGGCAATGCGGGAAGATCAACTGAGAACTGCGAGCTGGTCGAAGAAACAGATTGTACGGTAACAGGAACGTGTGCAGTAAGAGTTACATTCAAGTTCTTCGTTTCACCAATCGTAACTGGGCCAAAGGTTGTGAACGGTGCAGTTAACGCGCTTGTAGCTGGGACACCGAAACCCAATAGATGTCCATCGCGAGTACCAACATAAAGCCGCGCAGGCCCCACTCCGGGTGGTACAAATTTCGAGCCTTGCCCGATCGGCGCAGAGAAGCGCAGCATTAGTTGCCCCTGGGCCGGTGTAGCCTCATATCCAAGCAGTTGTGCGTTGTTACCGGTTCCATCAGGCATACGGACAATCCAAACCATACCGGAGCCAGACGTTGTGCCATCACTGGTAACAATGGGCGACGAAGAGTATCCGCCGAAAGGTTCAATACTGGTAGCAGCTAGGCTGAGAGACGGCTTACCCGTTCCATCTAGGCCGTACTGATAAGCCCGAAAGACACCGCTAGTGGGCCCCGGCGTGGGACCGCTTGAGCCGGTCGGAATGTAGATGTACCCGCCATCGCCCGGCCAAACAGCTGGACGGGACCATACGCCACCGTAAGGCCCCACGCGATTTACGACTGCATCCCCGCCACCAGAACCCATTTTCTGTCCACCGAGATTGTCACGATCGAGTAGGTACACATAGCCTTGCTTACTTGCCACCACAAGCAATTTGGGATGACTCGGTGTGCCGAAGAATTCCTCAGGCAGCGCTGTTGGTGAACCCGATCCGAAATCAGCATCCCAGCTATCTAGAGATAGGGCGTCATAGGGACTGAAAAAGTTATCCAGCTTCAGTGAGCCATCTGTTTGCACAGCCAAGCGAAGCACTGATTGTGATGTTTCGCTCTGGACATCGGTAGCGGCAAATACTCCGTTCGGCGTTGAGGCATAACCATTTCCCGTAGCGCAAAAGAGACGGCCAGGCTGGTCGGAAACTAATCCACCCCCTGATTGCCAGATACCGCCGCCACTCAGAGCGCCGGGAACGCTATCCCAAATTGCCGTCAGTTGTCCGGATGTTGATACGCCTATAATCCATCCTTTGTACGGACCGATGTCACACATTGCACCGAAGGCACCATAGACAACGCCGTTCATAAGGAGCAAAGCAGGTCGGCTATTCAGCCTTGTTGCATCGAAGGTGCTCGTTTGATCATTCTGTGCTGTACCGGCTATCAAGACAGGAAAGTTTGGCCGCTCAGCTCCTGTCATAACGTCGACTGCATGCATGTAGAAGGCGGCTGGGCCGCTATTGCCTGACCTGTAAGTCTTACTTAGGAAGTAGGCTGTGGCCGAATTACCGTCGATGACTGGCGTTCCTGTAACGCCTATTGTTGGTGCCAAATCTCCGCAATTGCCATCGACCGCATTCCAAGCTGGGCCGAGATTGCGCGACCAAAGCGTCGCACCTGAAACTGGATCTAATCCGTAGATCCAGTTTGATTCAGTAGCAACAAACAGCACTCCATTAGAGACCAAGGGTTGAGCGTATACCTGCCCTGTAATCGTTGTGTCAAAGATTTTCCCGAACTCGGAGCTTCCTACTGTTGCTGGATCCAACAACGGTTGATCCGCGTACCAACCTGTGCGTTTATCGTCGCTGGCGTATGTCGCCTTGTTGGTTTGGGCAGAGGAGAGGAACGCTGAGCACAAGAACAGCGAAGTGAGGGATAGATAGCGTGTAAGCAATGGAAGTTCCGATTGGCACGGTACTATCGCATCGACAATGCTTTAGCCGGCTCGGAACTGGAGTGTGCATGTTTTACTGAAGGTCGCGCTCAGAAAATTCCGGTTTGTTGGCCGTTCCAGGATTGAACTCAGCCTTTCTTACAAGCTCAGTTCGTACCGGTCTCTCTTAAGACAACAGCCAGGACTGGAAGAACAATTAATTAGAAAACGCGTGAGAAGTGTGATACCACAGATTGTGAATATTTCGCCTGTAAATCGAAGCACAACGTCTGTAGCCACTGAAAGCGAAGTCATGCACGGAGACCAGCTTCCAGCAATTATTCATTTACTCCTCAGTATCTATTGCCTATTCCTGCTAGGTGCTACTGGGTACATCTCCGTCAAGCGCACGCTCTGGTGGGATGAGATCATAACGTACTACGTCGCTACCCTTCCGTCGATGCATGATGTCTGGCGAGTGTCGCTCCTAGGGGGTGATTCTCAGCCGCCTCTGTATTACCTCATTGTCCGTAGCTCTGTTGCTCTCTTTGGAGCTTCCGAGTTCGCACTTCGACTTCCGTCCGTCATTGCTTACTCTGCTGCCGTTGTACTCATCTACTTAGCAGCCCGGCGAAGAACGTCTCCGATCTACGGACTAATTGCAGCTCTTCTTTTCTCCTTAACTGACGCTCTTGTTTATTCGATTGAAGCTCGCCCCTACGCGCTCGTGCTCGCCTTTAGCAGCTTGGCTTTTTATGCTTGGCAACGTACACGCGATTTACAAGCAAGATGGGTAGCACTTATGGTTCTGAGCTTGGCTCTTTCAGCAAGCATAGGTGTGAGTTATAACGCGATACTGGGTTTTGCACCATTTTTTTTAGGAGAGTTAGCGTGGCGAATTCATTCCAAACGCTTTGACTGGGCAAGCCTGTTTGCTATCTGCATTGCGGTCTGGCCTTTGCTTTTCCTCCGTCCTCACATGGTGGCTTTGCGTGCGTATGGAACCGATTACTGGGGCTCTACAACTTTTGCAGCACTCCAGGAGCTCTATTTGGTTCTTTTTGGAAAACCAATCGTTCTTGCAATTATCGTCCTGGCGCTAGCCTGTGTACTTGTTCCTTTCTTTAGGATTCAAGACCGCTGGGATCCGAGCACCTTTCTTACTGCTCGACATGAGTTTGTAGCTGCGACAGGATTCTTTCTTCTACCGATTATCGAGTTGATATCGGCTATTTTCACCAAAGCCATACATCCGCGTTACATCATCGAAACCTGCGCTGGTGCGGCAATCGCTCTTGCGTTTCTTCTCTTTTCGATGCGGCTGAGGTTTCGTACTGAATTGACTATAGCCGTGATTCTGGGTTTGGAGGTTGCCCATGCACTCTCCGGCCGGATGAGATGGCCACAGGACGCTGGCTGGGGAAACGTCCAGCCGCTCGCAGAGTTTTTGAAACCCTCGCCGTTGGTCCCGACTTTCCAACCAATTGTTGTAGGAGTAGAGGCCTATCATGTCGTCCTGCGTTATGGATCCGACTCCCTCCGTTCACGTTCCTTATATGTCATCACCCCATCCCATAAGAAGGGCCATGTAGCCGTCATTGAGTCGGCATTGCACAACGTGATACCGGCTTTTCAAAACGTTATCTCTCTGGATAAACTCCAACGGTCCTACTCGACCTTTCTTCTCTTTGATGAGGATCCTTGGTTTCTCAAAGACTTACTAGACATTCACGCCAAAATCAGTCTTCAGGCTACGATCGCTAATCGCAATCTTTACAAGGTTGAGCTGCAAGGAGCGTCTAGATGACGGCGGTCATAACGGCAATAGAAATAGTAGGAGCAGACGTACCGTTGTGTGTCGACCTAGATGGAACCCTACTCAGGACCGATTTACTTTGGGAATATTCTGTCGCGCTGGTTCAGCAGAGCCCCAAACGTGCGATTGAGCTACCGTTCCGACTACTAAGTAATCGTGCTGCCTGCAAGCGGTTTTTAGTAAAAAACGTCGAGCTAGACGTTAGTACGCTGCCCTATAACCGAGACGTGTGGGAGTGGCTCCTTGAAGAAAAATCGTCCGGTCGCACTCTCGTTTTAACGACTGCGTCTGATCAGATCATTGCCGAAGCTGTTGCGAAACATGTTGGGCTTTTCGATCACGTCTTTGGTTCTAATGGCGAGACAAACAACAAGGCTAATAATAAATTGGTCAACATCCAAGGAAAATTAGGCATGGTGTATGACTATGCCGGAAACTCGGAGGCAGACCTGCCTCTTTGGCGCTGCTCTCGGCAGGCCATTGTTGTTAACCCGAGCGTTCGGCTGGAAGCGTCGGCACGTCGAATGTCGAACGTTACCAGAGTCTTTCCTCGTAGCCACAATTTCGCGAGTACGATCATACGAGAACTTCGCCCCCACCAGTGGTCGAAGAACTTGCTTGTATATTTGCCGATTATTGCCTCACATAAGATCACAACTAAGTCGGTTCTGTGGCATTCGTCGGAAGCTGTGCTTGCTTTCTGCTGCTGCGCTTCAGCCGCCTACGTTCTAAACGACTTACTAGACCTGGATGCTGATCGTCATCATCCGACAAAGCAGACCCGTCCATTCGCAAGTGGGGATCTTCCTCTATCTTCCGCGATCTTTCTCTTGCCGGCTTTATTAGTTCTAGCTGTAGGAATTGTTGGAACTCTCAGCTGGCGAGGCGCAGCGGTGATCACGTGTTACTTCGGTTTGACCGTTGCTTATTCTACGCTCTTAAAGCGGATTGCAGTCCTCGACGTGTTTGTGCTTGCCGCCCTGTATATGTTGCGCATCGTAACAGGTGGGCTGGTCACGGGCACCCGAATTTCAGAATGGCTTCTGTCCTTCTCTTTTCTCGCGTTCCTCAGCCTCGGGTTCTGCAAACGTGCGGCTGAGCTGGAACGTCGAGCACAGGCAGATAATCCTGTGCAAGCAAGAACTAAGAAAGATCGACGCCCATACATCCAGCAAGACTTGCAACAACTGTTTATCAACGGAAACGTTTGTGGATTGATCAGCGCTCTTATTCTCGCGTTGTATATCCATAGTGAAGATGTGCACACCCTGTACCGTCAACCCATGGTTCTTTGGGCTCTATTCCCAATGGCATTGTTTTGGTTTGCGCGCCTCTGGTTCTTGACCCGTCGCAATCAGATGAGTGAAGATCCGGTTCTGTTCGCTCTGAAGGATCGCACCACGTTGAGCTTACTTGCCGCTGCAATGTTTATTCTTTTTGCAGCGTCTTGACTTGTTTCAACAATGGCATTGACCTGAACCCCTGAAACTGGTTCGAATTCAGTAGGATTCGGAAGGAGAAAGGGATGGAGAAGGTCGATTCAGCGAAGAGCAGATTATCGGCATATTGAGACGGCACGAAGCCGGGCAGAAGGTGGGGGATCTGGTGCGCGAGCACGGGATCAGCGAAACGACAATCTACACGTGAAAAGGCAAGTACGGCGGCATGGAAGTTAGCGAAGCACAGCGCCTGAAGAGCCTAAAGAGCCTGAAGGATGAGACCCGCCGACTGAAGCATCTGGTCTCATCATTACTCGTCCTAATAAAGATTAGAACGAAGTATTGCTTTACAGATCGTAAGAGAAAACGGCTCTGTTGCAAATAGCGATTTGCACGGAAGGACGGTCCTTCGGTTCATCTCAGACTGAAGAGCGTTTGTACCCTAATAGGCTCTGCCCCTCGCGGCGGTGAAGCGATCACAACATCACCACGCAACTCACGTAAACGGCCCTGGGAAACCGCCGAGGAAACGCTCAGGCTTGCAACCGACGTGATGTGGACCAAGTCGCTGAGGCGTGACTGCCGCGCAGAGAGTACGTTTAAAGATCCTTCCAGTTCGGTTCCACTGACCGTCGCGCGAGAAGCAGATCCATCCATGAAAACAGAGCGTTCCTTTCGCCCCACTATTTCCGCGACGAACTTAGTCTGCAAGTGCTTCCGGCACACCGCGCTTTTATTTCGCGAAGAAGGGTCACGGTAGTGGCCCAGCTTGCACCCCGATCGGGATCGAGCGGTGCCGGGTTGTCCTGTTCCTTCTGGGCTTGTTCTTCCGCAAACCCGATCAGTTCCGTTATTTTCATTTGGCTGAAGTCGGCCATGTTTTTCGAAGCCTGCTTTCCTCTACCCCAAAAGTCTACGGCGTTCTTTTTGGTGTAGTCACTCTTATGGTTCTCCTGCCAAGCGAACCGAGTGCTGTCACTCACCACAGAGTGAACTCACTGTATTCCTATCGTTAGTTTGGCGAATTGCGCAATCGAGGTCCGGCCCTCACAATGGCGATCATCTCGAGGTCGCTCGGCAGAGCGTTGGAGGGTTGTCTAGCCGACCTCCCTCTGCCACCGTTCGTGCGTTGTCACGTTGAGACCTACATTCGGAGTACCAAAAATGCCTATATCTGAAGTTCACTCTGGTTCGGCCAATAACGCCCAGATCGTACAGCTGATTCTGGCGGAATGATCCGAGCGGGGGAGAGTTGTTGTACCGGCAATATGCTCGGGGGCTCTCCTTTCTGGCGAAACGGCACAGCCCCGAGCATGCAGAAGACTGCCTGCACTACACCATGAGTGTGATCGAGCAGATCAAAGCAGGTAAGCTCTCAACTCCGGCGGCTTTGCCCGGTTACCTTGCCACAGGCCTGAAACGGACGGCTTGGAATCGGAACCTGGAATCGAAAAAGCCAACTGGCGATCAGGACGCCTTCGATACGGCCGTGATTACCTATCGGGACGAGCGGGAGGGCCCCTCTCAGCAATTTGAGCTGAACGAGCGCGCTCGTCTCATGAAAGATGGGTTGCGCCGGCTGAAGCCGAAAGAACGGGAGGTCCTAACCCGGTTCTACCTCCAGGAACAAACTCCAGAAACGATTTGTACGGCCATGGGGCTGACCGAGACTCAATTACGCCTGCTGAAATGCCGGAGTAAACAGCGGCTTGAGAAGTCTGTTGCCCAAGCCATGTATAGACTTATCCCTGAGAAGAGGCTTGCTTTATCGCTTGCGTGCAGCAACGCTGGGTAACTGGCTGGTTAAACAGTCAGGAATGGCTGGGCTGGCCAGGAAGGCTGCTGGCGGACAGGGGCGAAGAAAAGGTTCGGCCTTCCCTCACAGCTGGGGTGAACGACTGGAAACTGCGCTAGCTTCGGACGCATTTCGTTGAGCAACGGAGTGAACCGGGAGGGTGCACTCCGTGAATCGAAGCCCAGCAGTTCCATCGAGCACCCATACTGTGGATCGAAGTAAGCAGGAAGGGGCTCGCCCTTGTCCGTCAGGCTGCTTGCCCCCATTTTTCGCAGGATGGAAGAGGAGTGGTTCCGGACTGTTGCGGTGCACGAGCATAGGCAGTGGCCCATCATCTCGGCCCAGAGATAAGAGCCCAGCAAGATCTCTAAAGCGGCTTTGGTGTTGCGGTACTCCTCGGCGATAGCCCAACCGCCTAATTCTGCATAACCGACCTGTTCGTTCCTGGTTCTTTCGAGCGTGTCCTCGACAGCCTGACGGAGCTTGCTGCCCCAGAACGGGTCTTGGGCTAGCGGCGACTGGCTCACCCGAAGTTGCTCGTAGCGAGCCTCGGGAGGGTGAAGGAGATAGCGCGCACAACCAATGGTTTGCCCGGCCGGATCGACAAGCAGGAAGTGCCAGCATCTCTCATCGTCGTCCATGCAATGGCGTCCTAGCGCATCCAGTTCCCAAGACTGAATGGCGCCGTCCTGCAGATAGGCCCGGCCTCGCAACTGTTGTAGAGATACGAGAGAGCGACGGTAGAGTCCAGGATCGATGGCCGCTCTCCTGTGCGCGACAGACTGGGAACCTAACGGAGCTAACAGTTGAAAGCGGTAAGCAGGTTGTGGCATAGAGATGAACGGTCAAGGTCCGTGCCTTACGACCCACAGACCTTGCTTTGTTGTCGAACACGTGAAGCAAAAATACTTGTCTTTTTTGCTCACGCTAGGCCAAAGAGTGTCCTGAACCGAATACCCGGCCTGGCTAAACCGGTGGAGAGGATAGTCCAAACGGCCGTACTGGTAACAGATAAGTCTTTGGGAATCAAATACTAGCAGTATTTACCCGCTGCTACTAATTACTAGAGGTCCCTGCGGTCCGAATTGACTGCTCCCTGGTAGCAACCTTATTCTTTCGAACCACTTGCGTCCGGCAGAGGTCACTGTTCTGGCAATGGTCATTTGCATGCAGTCTGTTTTAGCAGACAGCCCCATGCTTCACTTCTCTGCCCCGACTACCTCCCCAGTTCAGGCTCAAAGCTTCTCCGGTTCAGCTTGGCAGCACCCCTCTTCAAACTGCTGCCCCAATGCTTTGTCTGAGCTGCTACTAGAGCATATGCTCGACTGCCATACTTGCTTGAGCGGGTCGCTCGATCACGAGATGATGAGCTGCCCAGTTTACGAGGACTTGCAGGCGCAGATTGCTTTGTGCGGCCGTCCTTCCAAGCCTCTCGTCTTTGCGTATTAGCGTCGTTCCTTCGACATCGCGAAGGTCATTTTTTCGACGCTCGGCCCTCTTCCAAATAGAGAAAGAGCAGGGGTCGGCGGCAGGCCAGAACCGCTCCCAGGATCAGCATGTCTTCGTGCTCGACCGTGACGGTCTGCGAAACTTTAAGCGGCCGGCAGTTAGAAAGCAACAATCGCTTCTTCTCGAGAAACGATCGACTCTACCCCGGATCATCTGTTCTGGCGGAAAAGTCTCAAACGTAACCGAAGCAATTTTGCACTCCGATTCCTCAGCACCGCTCAACCTTTTGGCTTTGATCCTCCAACGATTCGGTCAATGCTCGTAAAAATCATTCACCTCTCCTTCAGCAAGATCGAACAAAATGACCCATTAGCGAGCCCAAGTAGCTAGGATCTTCCAGTACTTCCCAAGACAACGAGCTACTTCTTGTCTTACCTCGTAACGGCTAAGCTGGTGGGCTTTAGGTTTACCTGAGATAACGAGCTCGGCCATGCGCTGCGCGACCTCAATGAGAATGCCATGGGTCATCACCAGTTCAAAAGCTGAAAAACTTCTGTTGCTCTAAGAGATTTCTTGAGAGAACACGACTTCCCCTGATACCAACCAGTAAGTCCACTGCAGTACGGCGCCGAAAGGCGCACTAAGTCAGGCAGAGTGTTTTCAAGAGAGTAGAAAGCACTCTGATGACGCGGACTTCGCCCGTGAATGGTGCTTTTTCAGGTAGTCAGCTATCTCAACTTCGACGAAGATTGCACATGTTGGCCGGTTCCCCCCGGCATGCAATCAGATGCTTTGCGTGTGGCATGAAACTCTGACCTGCTCTGTACTCAGGTGGCAAGCCGATCCGTTCTGCTTGTTCCGGAGAGTGTTTGCTTTGTCAATCCACGAGAACTTCATAGGGCTGCGCAAGTGGGAAACCGAACATGGACCGATTTGAGCTTACGGACAAAAGGGGTTCTTGTGCTTTCCGTCCCCTTACTGGCGCTGATTGTCAATTCGGTAACAATGAGTGTTCTCCTCTTGCGCCAGCAGGATGCACAGGTGTGGGTCACGCATACTCTTGACGTTCGGGTATCTCTGCAGAACATCGTTCTGGATCTGACGCAAGTCAACCTCGCATTGCGCCTCGATGCGAGGGGAAAGGAGAACGGCGGCATTGCTCTTGCGCAACGCTCGAGTGCAGACCTAGACGCCGCAATTAAGCGTTTTAAGTGGCTGACGGCAGACAATCCCAGACAGCAAGAGCGGGCACGGCGGCTGTTCAGCTGGGCAGAGCAAGAGCACTTTCTGCATATTCAGGCTGGCAACCTTTCCAACTTACAGTTGAAGCTGGAAAGCTTCCAGCCCTTCCTAGATCTGGTTAAGCGCATGGATGCAGAAGAGGTTAGCCTGGAGCAAGGCCGAGTGCAGCGTCTAAAGGATATTCATCAGGCACTGCGCCTTCTCACTCCAGCAACCTGGATGTTTGGTATCTGCGGTGGATTTGCTGGAATGATACTGTTCCTGAACGGAGTTGCCAACCGCATCACCATCCTTTCCGGACAGATCAGAAAGCTCGCCTCAGGCGATCCTGTTAACGACCCTGACGGCTCGGCGGACCAGATTGGCCAAGCGTTTGCTGGTTTGGAGGTAACCAGCCAACTGCTCGCTCGCAAACAGCTTGAGATCGAGCATGAGATCGAAGAACGAAAACGGATGCAGCAGGATCTGCTGAGTCAACGGGCAGAGCTGGAGTTGACCCTGGAAACTGCGAACGATGCTTTCATCGCTACCGACGAGAACGGTCATATTACGAACTGGAACCGTGCGGCGGAAACTCTCTTTGAGCAAAGTAAAAGCCAAGTATTCGGACGAGATCTTACAGAGGTTCTCATTCCGGAGCGCTTTCGACTTGCTCACCGGGAGGGGATGCGGCGGTACACCCGCACCCGATCAAGTCAGGTCCTCGGTACCCCGCTTGAATTGGCTGCTCTGCACCCAACCCGGGGCGAGATCCCCATTGAGATTACGATTTGGTCCATCACCGGTTCCGACAACAAACTGAGGTATCAATCGTTCCTCCGAGATATCTCAGGTCGTAGAGCAGTAGAAGTTCGAAGGGCAAAGCGAGCCGCAATGGCTGAGCTGCTGCAACAGATTACAACTGCAGCGAACCGCGCTGCTTCCGTAGAGGAGGTTGCCAAGACTTCACTGCATCATATCTGCGTCACTGCGGGCTTTCAACTAGCTCACCTTTATCTGACGACCACAGAAGACAGGTTGGTGAACACAGATGTTTGGTTTGATAGTGACCCCGTTCGCTTTGCTGGATTCCGGCATTTCTGTGAATCCACTCCACTCGGCTGCAATGAGGGAATACCGGGCCGTGTACTACAGGCTCACGCGCCCATTTGGCTCGAAGAGGTTCTGCCTGGCCCCGATCTGGTGCGATACGCCGTTGCAGAGGCCGCTGGAATTCAAACTGTTTTCGCGTTTCCTCTCTGGGCGGGTGACAAAATTCTCGGAGTGCTGGAGTATTTCAGCACTGACCGGAAGGGTCAGGATGCATCGTTGATGGAGCTCGCTCCCCAGATCGGGTCGGAGCTAGGCCATGTGATCCTTCGCAAACGGATGGAGGAGTCGCTTGCTCACGCAAGAGACAATGCCGATCAAGCCAACACTGCCAAGAGCACCTTTTTGGCCACCATGAGCCATGAGATCCGCACTCCGATGAATGCGATTCTCGGTATGGCCGACCTGTTGTCGGAAACGGAGCTCAACGAGCAGCAGGCGCGGTATGTGGATGTGTTCCGGCGCGCATCCTCCAACCTGTTGACACTCATCAACGACATCTTGGACTTATCCAAAATTGAATCTGGCAAGTTTGAGCTCGAGAGCATTCCGTTTGACGTACGCGAGATTATCACCCGCACTCTCGAGTTAATCCGCCCGAAGGCAACCGCTAAAGGAGTTGAACTGATTCATCACGTTGGATCGGAGGTCCCAGCCAACGTTACCGGTGACCCAATACGCTTGCAACAAGTGCTGCTGAATCTACTTGGAAACGCTAACAAGTTCACGAACTCTGGCTCAATTGTCTTAACAGTTACCTGCCCAGGATGCCTTCACCCAGAACACCTCCAATTTGAGGTCGTCGATTCTGGAATTGGAATTCCTCGCGAGAAATTGAGCTTCATCTTCCAAGACTTTGCTCAAGTGAACGCTTCTATAACGCGCCAATACGGTGGCACCGGGCTAGGTCTTGGCATTGCCAAACGGCTGGTGGAACGAATGGGCGGCCGCATTGAGGTGGAGAGTCAGCCTGGCCAGGGCAGCACATTCAGATTCACTGCCTGCTTTGATCCTGCGGATTCGCGCACGGTTGCCTTGAGTGACAAGACCACTGTTGAGGGATGGCATCTAAGAGGTCACCGCGTATTGGTTGTTGATGACGACGATACTAACCGTCTCATTCTTCGCGAAAGTTTGCAGGTTCTGGGACTAGAGATTTCCGATTTTGCAAGTGCACTTGACGCGGTCGGGTGGTTCGCCGATCAGACCCAGGCCGGCCACCGATTTTCTCTCCTAATACTCGACTCTCGGATGGCTGAATGCGATGGATTCCAGGCGTTCACACGTCTACGACTCATCGATGAAACGGTGCCTGCGGTCATGTTGACCTCGGACGATCGCCCGGGAGAAGCCAGACGAAGCCGGGAGTTAGGCATACGTGACTACCTGCTCAAACCGGTACAGCGTCCTGAACTGCTACGCATTGTTTCGAATGCAATATTGCGACCTTATTTTTGTGGTGCTTCCGAATCGTCCTTCTCGGCTATGAGCCCAGCTGTTCCCGTGACTGGACTTCGCATTTTGATTGCCGATGACTCAGAGGACAATCGTTTCCTGCTGGAGCAATACTTTAGGGGAACCCCGCACCACATCACTTTTGCTGAGAACGGCGAGGAAGCGGTACTGCTTTACGAGCAAGAAAGCTTCGACCTCATCTTAATGGATGTCCAGATGCCTGTGCTGGATGGTCGTGCGGCAACGCGGAGGATCCGTAAGTACGAGGCGGAGCGGCATCGAGATCGCATCCCTATTTTGGCGCTTACCGCTAATGCGCTTGCAAGCGATCAGCAGGCGAGCTTAGATGCCGGTTGCGATGACCACTTGACCAAACCGATCACGAAGAGATGCCTGCTAAAAGCCGTAGGCTCCTATCCACCTCGACCCGAGCGCCGCGAACCAGTGACTGAGGTCAAAGTACCAGAAGGCTTAGAAGGCATTGTGCCCATGTATTTGGGGAAGCGCAGAGAGGATGCCGCCGCTCTATCTACTCTGCTGGCCGCTTCTGATCTAACAAATATCCAGCGAATCGGCCACGATATGAAGGGGACCGGAACTTCATACGGCTTCGATACGGTTACCCAACTCGGATCAGAGTTGGAGCAAGCCGCCAAAACCTCCGATCTTGTGCGGCTCGGGAGCATTGTGACCGAATTGACAACGTACTTGGACCGCGTCCGATTGGTTGAGTAGCGCTCCATGCACAGGCAAAGGCTTGAGTGTGGCTGAGACGCTTTCTTCATGACTGTTCCGGCAGAGCAGAACCGGTTGTCCGTACAGTGTCGGTCTTGCTTACCAGGACCGACGGCTCAAAGATGACGAATTGACGACAGAGCGTAAGGTTTCCTTCCGGTGCTGCCCATGCTTCAAGGTCACAAACTGTGACTTTCAGGCCTTATACCCCGCGCCTTCTTCGGCTCTCACACCGAACAGACACTCATTGGAAAACCGCTGACATTAGGCTTGATGGCCTGATTGAATACTTCGGTTAGGAACGCCGTAGGAGCTCGGCTAAGTCGGAGTCGAGTGGAACCTTTTCGCCCCGGATGAGGAGAGTACGGCTCTCGATAAAGGAGCTAAAACGGCGCCGACCGGAGAAGACGATAGTTGGTAAAGTCGTGGATCGCGATACCGGCAAAGGCTCCGTTGCCTCGCAGTTGCTCCTCTACCTTGCGGAGTTCTTGCTCCATCGCTGCCTGTGGTTGCCCAGCAAATGTGATTTTGGGGAGCGCCTTCGAATCCAGGGAGAAACCGGCGGGGCAGGTATCGGTTGTAGCGAGGAGATATGGCTGAAAATTGAAATACTCACGGCTAACGGCAATTGAGTGCCGTGCCGCTTCCGCTAAGAGGGAGCAGTTTCCGACTTCGCCGAGTAAAACCTGTAAACGTCGGAGGGCTTCTTGAAACTCTGCCCGTGCGTCTGCTTCCTCAGGCTGACCGAGACCAATATACCTTCGTCCATCGCTCGATATGCTCGTTAGGCGGAACTTCCCGAAGTGGCTGTTTGCGAGTAACGGAAACGTTGCTGGAGTTTTTTCTTTCCAGTCTTTTTCTGTGGGGCCATACAAATAAACGGCCCGGCTGCTTGGCATAGGAGAGGTCTCGACACCGATGAAGACCTGTTTGCCGGCTCTCTTCGACGCTTCCAGGATCGGCAAGGCGTGGGCGACGATACCGTCCGGTCCTTCCGCCCGGTTTCGGTAATCCATGATGCCGATCGAATCTACGAAGGACAGAGTACCTGCGAGAGCCTTTGCGTCAAACCAAAACGGCAGGTCTACTCCGTAGGCGAGGGAGGCTTTTGGATGCTGATGAAGTGTTTGCGCGATACGTGCTTGTAGTTCAACATATTGCGAAAGAATCTGTTCTTTCATACCCCCGTCAAACCCTAGTAGTAGGTAGGGTTCGATGTCAAATTGAATGCCAGCGTATCGCTCCTCCGGCAGACTGTGCTCGTTGAAAGAGGCAATCTCTTCCACCTCTTGGAGGACTTCGGCATGATGCTCGGCAAGAGCGGCTTCCGGGAAGCCGTCTAGGGCATAGACGCGGATGCCTTCGGCCCGGGCTGTCTTCAAAAAAGCGCGAAGCCCGTTCCGCTCTGTTGTCGGCGACCACTGCAGAAATAAGTCAGTGATGTGCGCTTTCTTGGCGAACGAAATCAAATCCGGGCTTCCACCCGGTTGCCAAACCCAGAGAGCTCGCGGGCTTATCAGCAAAGGGATCCAGAGCAAAAGAGAGATCAGCACACGGTACAACACTGTAGTACTGAGTGTTCCGTCGTTATCTCATTTCCTGCTCTTTGCTTTGTTTATGGCTCGGACTGGCTGCCGCACAGGAGTTGCCCAGCCCCCTCGCTACAGCGCGGCAACTAGCTTCAGCAGGGCATCGCAGGGAGGCTCTGGTGACCCTCGAACAGTACCTGTCTTCCTCACCGCAGGATGGGGATGCCCGGCTCTATTACGGAATTGTGCTGTCGTGGGAATCCCACTATGAGGACGCGCGCCGCGAACTGAGGCAAGTCTTATCGGAACATCCGGATGATGCGGATGCCTTGCTCGCCTTGAGTCGTGTCGAGATCTGGTCGGGACATCGGGATGCAGCGCGCGCGTTGTTGAACAAATTACTCCAGAGACAGCCGGCTGATCGAGAAGCCCTGTCCTTATCTAATAGTGTCAATCAATCTGGTTCTGGAAGTAACGAGGCATACAAGTGGCAAGTTTACGCGGATCAATCTCACGATTGGTTCAGCGGCGGACTAAAACCCTGGAACGAATACACTCTTAGTCTTAAAGCGCCAACTCGGTTCGGTAGTGTCATTCTGCACAGTTCAGAAGCTCAACGATTCACTCTACATAGCGAACAGACGGACATCGAGTTTTACCCGCACTTAAGAAAGGGTCTATACGCCTATGTTGATGGAGGGTTCTCGAACAATGGGGCGCTCTACCCGCGTGCGCGCCTTGGCTTTGAGCTCTTCCAGTCGCTTGGCCATGGTTATGAGATCTCGGCCGGCTTTCGACGTCTCCTGTTTGCAGATCCAGTGACGGTTTATACCGCTTCTCTGACCAAGTACTATCACCGTTGGCAATTTGTAGGTCGTACGTACCTGACGCCTGGTGTTGCTGGAAGCTCTGCCTCCTTGCAGGTGGTGGGCAAACGCTACTTCGGTCACTTCAATGATTTCTGGGCAGTTCGCTTCAGTCAGGGCTCCAGTCCTAGTGAAGTCCGCACCATCGAAAACGTTCAGATTTTACAATCGACAACACTCGGCGGAGATCTCAATAAAACGCTCGGCTCGCGCTGGACGGCTGGACTTCACGCCTCCTTCGGGCGAGAGGATCGGCTTTTTAGCGGGACGGTCAGCCATACCAGTACGGACGCTTACCTTGCCTGGGCATTCTGAACCAAGCTATGAGAACTCTCCTGACCCTGGCCGTCCTGATGCTCTATGGTGCTTCCTTTCGGCAACCAAGGGAGGCGTTCTCGATTTCTGCCGGTCTTCCCCTCCAAAGCGATCTTGCCCTTCGACTCCAAGCTGAACAGGCGCATCAAGTTGGACACTTTCGAGAGGAAGCGGAATTCTGGAAGCAATTTCAGGACCGGGCGCCCCTTCCCGAAGAGGCTTGTCCCGCCATTGGCCTAGCGTATGAACGTGCTCGTGAACCGCGTCGAGCTCTTGCAGCTTATGAACGTTGCCTATCGCTCAACCCAGATGACGTAGATAGCTTGGTCGCCTACGCTCACCTGCTCGAAATGCAATCGGACCTGCCAAGAGCCTCCGAACTGTACGGGCAAGGGTTGAAAAAGTTCCCGGATAACCCTGATGTGCTTATCGGTTTGGCGCGAATACAGTTGCGACAGGATCATGTCGCCGATGCAAGTAAAGCTGCCAAGCAAGTGCTGCTTCGCTCCCCGCAGAATAGCGATGCTTTGCTCGTTGCTGGGATCGCGGCTTGGCGTCAATCCCAATTAGAGGAAGCAAAGCAATACCTTCAACGGGGGGCCGCTTTGCACAACAAAGATTCAGAGTTTCACTCGTTTTTGGGCCGGATTGCTGAAGCCGAGCAACATCCTAAGGAAGCTTTAGAAGAATACACCGAGGCTCTATCGATTAACCCGAACGCAGAAGGAATCGCCGAGCTAAGAAAGCGGCTTTTAAAGGTCCCATGATTAGGATCTTGCTCTTCGCATTCTTCTTACTCACCTCAGTTCTGGCTCTGCTCGCCTACCTTCCATTTACCTTTCGGAACTTATATCAGGCGGACTTATATCCCGCGCTTGGCTTGTTCCTGCACTGGAATCCCTTCCTCCGCTGGCTTCCCAACAGCCCAATCGCGCTGGTCGTCGCCTGTATGCTGCTTGTGCCGCTACTCCTCGAGAGTGGTTGGCGTTTACGGGGACAGTCTTGCGAGCTGGAGAGCACGCGTCTGTTCACGGCAGCTTGGGTCACGGCTACGCTGGTCGGTGGAGCGCACGCCCTGAACGCCTGGTTTTTTGCTGGTACGGGCAGTTTCGCAACTCTTCCCTTACACTTCACGGTTTGCTCGGCGGTCTTTTTATGTCTCGACCTCGCTTCCGTCCTGCTTTCAAATTGGGCTCGGTCAAAGGTAAGCTCCCTCCTGCTGGGATTACTTCTCACAGGGATTCTCGCAATTGGGTTAGTCGCCATTTTTCGAAATCTCCCCTTTGAGGGTGCGGGTGCCCGGGTGTACTGCTGCTTATTGGCCTCGGCAGTTCTTGGCTTCGGTTCTCTGTTTTCCGCACTGCCTCCGCGTATCTCAATTGTTGTCCTGGTCATCCTTTGCAGCGTCCTTCCCGCAAAGCTTCAGCCACTCGACTGGAACGGCATGCTGCAACAGACCGTCGCACTGATCTCGCTTGGAGGCGTGTTTTTCCTGAGCTATCGACTTTCGAAAAGTAAGCCGACTGGGAACCGCCGGATCGTGTGGCAACTCACCCTGACTGTTCTAGCAATGAGTGTCTGGAGAATCATTCCTCCCGCGTCGGCCGCCTACCGCGGCATCGATCCGTCCTATCGTCTTTTATCTGCAATTGCGGAACGTTCCTCCCAAGATCCTGAGCTTCTCGCATTCCTTTGGGCCAACACAAATCTGCCCCACTCTTCGCGTGTCTCACCGGTTCCGGTCGATTTAGTAGCCAAGTTCAAAACCAACCCCCATCCTCCTCACATTTTCGTTTTAGTGGTGGACAGTTTGCGGAAAGACTACCTTTCCCCTTATAACTCTCAGGTTCACTTCACGCCCGAGATCGAACGCTTCGCCCGTGACTCAATCCCGTTCGATCATGCTTACACCCGGTACGGAGGCACGGGGCTTTCGGTTCCATCCCTTTGGACCGGAGGACTGGTGCTGCACAAGCAATATGTTCTGCCGTACGGTCCCATGAATACGCTTCTGAAGCTGATCAAAGCTGAACGCTACCACAGCCTGATTAGCTTCGACAGCATTCTTCGGACGATCATCGAGCGCGACGCGTCCATGACTGCTCTCGATGCTAGCCGTCCCAATATGAACTATCGCTGTTGCACCTCGCTTGAAGAAGTGGTTGCACACCTCGAGGACGAAACAGGGCCTCTCTTTGTCTACACACAGCCGCAAGATCTTCACATCTCTGTTCTTCAGCGGGAAAAAGCGACGGTCCTAGATAAGGCAAACTATAAGGGATTTTACGCTCCGTATGCCTCACGAGTGCGTCGCCTCGATGAGTGCTTCGGCCGATTTCTTCAAACGCTTCGGGAGAAAGGCCTTTATGATCAATCGATCATAATCCTTACCTCGGACCACGGCGATATGCTTGGCGAAGAGGGCCAGTGGGGCCATGCTTACGCCCTCTCGCCCCAGGTGCTCGAAGTGCCCCTGCTGGTTCATCTGCCGTCCCGCTTGGCTCAGAAGTCGGTCGATCCGCACCGTTTAGCGTTTCTGACAGATGTCACTCCCTCTCTGTATCATCTTTTGGGACAGGAACGCCTGATAGAAACCGGCCTGCTCGGCCACTCTCTCTTTGGAGATTCCGCATCGAAGGAGGAAGACGCTTACCTCATGGCTGCCAGCTATGCACCAGTGTACGGAGTATTGCGAGATCACGGGCGAAGCCTGTTTGTTCTGAATGCTGTAAATAGATCTGTTGAACGCTACGGAAGTACTCGAGGGGACGAGCAGGAGGAGCAATTTATCCGGCAACAAATCCAGGAAATCGGAAGGTTCTATGGTTGGCCTCCTTCCCTTTCTTCGCCCATCCCTATGAAAGCAGCAAGATAAATGAACCGCAAAGCCACTACGAAGTGGGAGAAAAGACGATGAGCACAGAAATGTTGTCCGGCAAGCGCGTGGCCCTTCTTGGCTTTGATGAGGCGGAAACAACACTTCTTTCCCAAAGTTTGGCTCCAGCCGAGGTTTTCATACGCTCCTTCTCCGCAGTGGAGACTCTCCCTTCTTCACCGGTTCTGAAGCAGTACGAATTGATCTTAGTCGCAGTCCGATCTACCGAGGGCACTCCATGGAACGACCCGGCAACCTTCCCGTATGCAGTTGAACGCTGTATAGCCGTTGGGGCGCCTCGCGACCTGCTTCCGTTCGCGGTTCAAAGCAAAACTTCGTACCGCCACTTCTGTGGTTGGCCTGCGACGTCCGACGAGATCCTCTTTCGCTGTATTTGTGCTCTCCATACGGTTTCTTGCTCTTCGGCCACCCTAAGCGCGACGAGCTCGACGGTCGTGCTGGCAGACGATGATTCTTCAATTACGGCACTACTACGACTCACGCTGAAGCGAAACGGCCTGCATTGTGAAATTGCTACAACAGGGGGTGAAGCCCTGGCTCTGATTCGACGGGTAAAGCCATGCGCGGCTGTACTCGACATTAATATGCCGGAGATGGATGGATTCGCAATCCTTTCCGAGATGCGAAACAGCCCGGATCTCGCCGGCACTCGAGTACTTCTACTTACCGGCTGCGAACAGGAGTCTGACATTGTCCGAGGTTTTACTCTGGGTGCCGACGACTACGTCGTTAAGCCTTTTAATCCAATGGAACTGATGGTGCGACTCCGCCGCTTGATTGGGGCGAGTTCTCCGCAGTAGCGGAACTGCGGAGTGACTAAACGAAATACGATAGAGGTGTACGCGAAGGCGTTCTCTGTCTGTTTGGCAACGTTTCTCGTCACGGAACTTGTAGAGGGCCGGACCTCTCGCGTGCAAGCATTCCCGTTGCGTTGGGCTTACGCTTTTACTGCGGTGCAAGGAGTCACCATGCTTTTCATGGGGTTGTACCTCGTGATTCAGCGCGGTTTCGCTCAGTGGCGAGAGGCTCGTTATGACCGGATCCGCCCCGCAGTCCGCGAGCAAGTATTGTCGATGGCGTTCGAAGGGGCAGCCGGGACTGATCGTCTCTTAGACAATCGCCAGAGCAGGCGTGTGCTCGAAGAAAGCGTAATCGCCGCCCTCTCCACTCTGAAAAGCACAGGACGGGACCGAATCGGCCGCTTTGCGATGGAGCAGGGGTTTGCCACTGCATGGCTAAAATCCTTTTCCTCGCGCTCCAGCCGTGTACGTCGGCGCGCCATCTCCCTTTTAGGTCTAATTTCGCCTGTCGCTGGAGCCACCGTGCTCCCGATCGCGCTACATGATCGAGACTTGGCGGTGAGAACCGAAGCCTGTCGTGCTCTGCTGATTTTTGGCGAACGGGCAGGTGTGGACCAAGTCTTTCGGCTGGCCGTGCGGGAATCATTACTCACCCGTGCTTTGCTTACCGATGACTTGCGCCCGTTTGCTGCCATTCTTCTGGCTGATACAGTGCCAACGTTACTTCAGACAGGGTCTTTCGAAGAGATCCGGAACTGTTTTCAGATCCTCACCAGTTGGAATCGCGCTCTCCCTCAACTCGATCTCGGGCCCTGGCTAGCCGACACTGATACTCGATGGACGCGAGAACTTCTTGCTCTGATACCCTTTGTTGCCATTGAGAGCGAAGGGGAAGAATTTCTCCATGTTGCGCTGCACAGCACGGATCGAGCCATCCAGTGTGCGGCACTGCAAACCGTTGGACAAGTAGGATCTGCAGCTTTTCTACCCTCTCTCCAGTTGCTGCTGGGCGATGACAAACTACTCTCCTGGCATGCGGCCCAAGCAATTGCTCACTGCGGTGCAGAAGGCAAGTCTCTTCTCGAGCATACGGTAACCACAGGAAGCCGAGCAGGAGCCGGGGTAGCGTTAGAAGCCCTCGAACGCCTGAGCATGGGAACACTGGGGTTCTCATGAGCTGGGTGAGTACGGTCTTTCATGATGTGGAGGATCTGCTGATCGTCTACGTTCTTGCCATCAACACCGTGTACTTCCTCCTCATGCTAATCGGCTATTTCGCTCTGCGGAAGAACCACCATCAATTTACGCCCAAGGAGTTAGACCTTCTACTGAAATCACCTCTTGTGCCGAGTGTGTCGGTTCTCACGCCGGCTTACTGCGAGAGCGCCACCATTGCTGAGAGCGTTCGGTCAATGCTACGGCTGCGACATCCGAAGCTTGAAGTCATTGTCATCAACGACGGCTCCTCTGACGACACTCTGGCGGTTCTTATCAAGGAATTCCGTCTTTACCGATCCAGTCGTGTACCGATGGGAGAGATAACCACGTCCGCTGTGCGTGCCGTGTATGAGTCGCAGGACTCGGTTCCTCTAATTGTGATCGATAAGGCGAACGGAGGAAAAGCAGACGCCCTCAACTGCGGCATCAATTACGCCCGCCATGACTTGTTTGCGGCTCTCGACGCTGACTCCATCATTGAGCGCGACGCTTTGCTGCAAATCTCACGCCCATTTTTGGAGCGGCCTGAAGAGACGGTCGCCGTCGGGGGCATCGTTCGCGTGGCGAACGGCTGCACTGTCGAACATGGTTCCATCACTCAAATACGGGTGCCCAACAAATGGCTGGCGCAGTTTCAGGTGATTGAATATTTACGAGCGTTCCTGGGCGGCCGCGTGGCCTTCAGTCATGCAAACGCGCTTCTCATTATCTCGGGCGCTTTCGGACTGTTCCGGCGTGAAGCAGTAGTTGCCCTCGGCGGGTATCGGACGGATACGGTTGGGGAAGACATGGAACTGGTGATTCGGCTTCACCGGACCCGCCGCGAGCAGAACCTGCCGTGCCGCGTGGAGTTCGTAGCAAATCCGGTTTGCTGGACAGAGGTTCCGGAGGATTGGCGCACTTTACGTCGACAGCGGATGCGATGGCAGCGGGGTTGTCTTGAGTGCCTCTCCCTTCACCGTGATCTCATTGCAAACAGCCGATTTGGGGCTGTTGGCTGGATTGGGATGGTTTACGCGTTCGCTTGTGAAGTTTGTGGTCCGGTCATTGAGCTGCTTGGATACCTCACAACAATAGTTGGACTGCTGTTCGGATGGATCACGCCGACCCATGCTTTTTTATTTGCCGTAGTTTCCATTCTATTTGGGCTTTTGCTGTCCATTGCTTCGCTCATTCTAGAAGAGCTCACCATGAGAAAGTATCCCGACGTGCGCGACATCCTCCGCCTGATACTGGCCGGCTTATTCGAAAATTTCGGGTATCGGCAGATGACCATGATTTGGCGCGTCGAAGCGATCTTTTCCGCGGTTCTAAAGAAAAAAGCTTCCTGGGGTCGCATGGAGCGGCGCGGATTCAGCAAGGCCGATGCTTGATAAAGGCCTTGTCTCCTCTCAACCGGGAGGAACTCAATGCACCGGAAAAGTCTGGAGTGGTGACGTTAAAGCTTTCTCGGTCGTCGCCCGATAGAGATTGAGAAGTCCATGATTTCTTTTTCCCCAAAACCCGGTTCGGGCACTCCTTCTGGTCCTTGTGTTGTAATCGCCGATGATGATGAATCTTTTCGGCTTCTTACGGCTACCTTATTAACTCGTTATGGATTTGTGGTTCAGCAAGCCTCCGAAGGCGCAGAAGCACTTGCCCTTTTGCACCAGGACAGCGCTCTCCTTCTAACCGATATTGTTATGCCAACCACGGAAGGGCTTCAAACCATTTTCGAAGCACGACGGCGCTATCCGGCCTTGAAAATCCTGGCCATCTCAGGTGTTGATAACGGACATCAATACCTCCAGATTGCTAAACAGTTTGGTGCAGATGCTGTCCTGAACAAGGCGCAAGCTCCCGAGCGCCTGGTGCCTACGATCTGTGATCTTTTGTCGTTCTGCAATGGGGAAGACCTTGGAGCGGCCAGCCAAAGGCACTCTTGCGTGAGATAGTTCCGAGTTTTTGATCCACTTTCTTCTTATGCTTAGACCAACATTTTCCTTGCTCGGAAAGGCCCGTGAAACGTTGAGAGGCATTGCGCTGGGTTCTGAGGGCGTTCAAGCAAATGAGATCGAAGTCATTGTGTCGCCCAATATTAGAGAAGAGGCAAATAAGGTGGTTTCAGCACAGCCCGCTCTCGAACCCATTCGGATCCAGGTTCCGGAGGGCTTGGAAGAGCTAATCCCCGGATATTTGGCTGCTCGAAAAGCTGATGTCGAAAAGCTGTGGGCAGCTATCGGAGCAGACGATTTCAACCAGGTGCGGATTCTTGGCCACAATATAAAAGGAAACGGAACTTCCTACGGATTCACTGAGTTAAGCCGATTGGGAGCAGCTTTGGAGGAGGCCGGCAAACTTTCCCACCGGGGGGAGTCCCAAAAACACGTTGAGGCAATTGCTAGCTACCTGATCCGAGTAGAAGTTTAAAGG
>CALMAV010000298.1:0-683 GCA_937859895.1 uncultured Bryobacterales bacterium
GATTCGTCTAACAAGGGAATGTCAGTGAAGGTTGCCGGGATCGCGGCGCGCTGTCTGTGCGCGGATATACTTAGCGTGAATATGAGTACACGAAGAGAAGCGCTGCGCCTAGTGGCGATTTTGCCGGCGGCGGTGCCGGTACTGAAAGGGGCGCAGGAGACCAAAGAACGCACAGACCAGCCTGGCCATTTTCATGACGAGCCAGCCATCAAGGTTGCCGATCCGGGAGAGCCAGCTTTCCTTCAACCGCACGAATTCAAAACTGCGGAGGCACTGAGCGAGTGCATCATCCCAAGATCGGACACGCCCGGAGCCAAAGACGCTGGTGTCGCTCTATTGATTGACAGGGCAATTGCTACCAGCTCCTGGTTAGGCCCGCGTTGCCGCCAAGGTTTGGCCGACTTGAATGTACTTGCGGGTGGTAGCTACGCAGCGGAGTTTGTCGATCTGACCCCGCAACAGCAGATTGCTTTTTTAACGCCGCTCAGTCTGGAGAATGAGACAGCACTGGCGAAGTTCTTCGACCTCTGGAAGGGCCTGACCGTGGATGCCTACTACAAGACAGAAGCGGGATTGAAGACCGAATTAGGGTGGCATGGCAATACATATTTGCGAAGTTTCCCGGGTTGCGAACATCCTGGCCATCACGGTGACGAGAGCCATTCATGAAGCAAGCGGGAGTT
>CALMAV010000298.1:693-1104 GCA_937859895.1 uncultured Bryobacterales bacterium
GAAGTCAACGAAGTCATAATCATTGGCAGCGGTGCAGCCGGGGGTATGGCCGCATGGAATCTAACGCGCAAAGGCATCAACGTCACCATGCTTGATGCCGGACGTAAGTTTGATCGTGGCGAGTTCTGGACGCATGTGAAGCCGTGGGAGTGGCAACAGCGGCTGGATGCCGGGCAGAAGCCTCCGCCAATCGTGCTCGACCCGGTGGAGCAACCATTCATTACGCCGTCGGGCCAGAACTTTTCGCTGACACGCGTGTGGGGCCGCGGCGGCAAGACCAACATCTGGGGACGGGTCAGCTTACGCTACTCGGATCTCGATTTCGAAGGACCGGCGCGCGACGGATGGGAGATCCCTTGGCCCATTCGTTATAAAGATGTTGCGCCCTATTACGACCGGGTAGATCAGTTG
>CALMAV010000299.1 GCA_937859895.1 uncultured Bryobacterales bacterium
GAACCAGCGCCGAGTTGCGATGAAGGCAGGGAGCAGGTTTGTGAGCTGGTCCAGCAGTTCAGATGTAAGCGGCGCGTGCCATGAGGGCGCTGTTAGCACAGGCAGAGGGGACGGCGAAGTTGCGTCGGGTGGTTGAGCCGTAGAAGCCATGTTGGTCGATACCTTTATCTAGGAAGGTTATCCAAAGTATTCAAAATCGTTCTCGACGCGCAGCCGGGGACGAATATGTAGGATGTGTGCCGGCAGTTTGAATGGGTCCAGTTCTACATAGTTACGACTGCCGGTCCAGGTGTAGCGAGCGCCGGTGACCAGGTCATGAGCCTGAAAAGGCCGATCTTCTTCGATAGCTAACATCGCGAGTGGCAACTCAATAAATCCAGATTGCTTGTAGTGCGGATCGAGGTTCACAACCATCAGCAAAATATTTGAATTGTCAGCTGAACGCTTGCTGTAGCAGATAAGATTGGCGTTATCCGTTGGGTGAAAGTCAAGATAGCGGTCGCTCTGCAAGGCCTTGTTGTTCTTGCGAATGCGATTGACAACGCCGATCAACTCGCGCAGACTATCCGGACGATCAATCTGCCACTCGCGGATTTGATACTTTTCCGAATCCAGATACTCTTCGCTGCCATGCCGGATGGGCCGGCCTTCCAGCAGTTCGAACGCTGGTCCATAGATCCCATAATTGGCGCCAAGTGTTGCAGCAAGCATGAACCGGATCATGAAAGCCGAACGAAGTTCGGATTGCAAGAATTCAGTGAGGATGTCGGGCGTATTCGGCCACTGACTGGGCCGGAAGAAGTCGCTGACTCCGGTTTTTGTTAGCTCATTAAGGTACAGCTCCAACTCTTCTTTCCCATTGCGCCAGGGAAAGTAAGTGTAGGACTGGCTGAAGCCGAGCTTACCGAGCCGATACATGATCTTGGGACGGGTAAACGCTTCAGCAAGGAAAAGAACCTCGGGATGCTCACGCTTAATTTCGGTGATGCACCACTCCCAAAACGGAAAGGCCTTCGTGTGTGGATTATCCACGCGAAAGATGGTGACGCCCTGCTCTATCCAGTAATCGAAGACGCTCTTCAACTCCTGCCACATCCCCCACCAATCTTCGGATTCAAAGTCGAACGGGTAAATGTCCTGATACTTCTTCGGAGGATTTTCGGCATACTGAATCGTTCCGTCCGGGCGTTTGCGGAACCAATTCTCATGCTCTTTCACAGAGGGGTGGTCAGGCGCGGCTTGGAAAGCGATGTCGAGAGCGATCTGGATGCCCAACTCAGAGGCCCGCTGGACAAGGCGGCGGAAATCGTCGAGTGTACCTAAGGCCGGGTGAATGGACTTGTGACCGCCCTCAGCTGATCCGATTGCCCAAGGGCTTCCGACATCCCCGTCTTCCGCGGTGACTGAATTGTTCTTGCCTTTCCGAAACTGTGTTCCGATTGGATGAATAGGTGGAAAGTAGACGACATCGAAGCCCATATCAGCCACGTATTGCAGCCGTGCTGCGCAATCGGCGAACGTGCCATGGCGACCAGGTTGGGGGGAAGCAGAGCGGGAAAAAAACTCGTACCAGGAGGAGAAGCGGGCTCGAACAGGATCGACTACAAGCTCCAGTTCGCGGCTAGAGGCAGAAGCTTCGGAGCGGTCCGGATAAGTGAGGACTAGCTCGTTGAGCTCCGTACCGATGGCAGCCTGACGGTGGGCCTCCTTGTCAGCCTCCGCGTTTAGAAAGTTTGCCGCTCGCTCAAGTGCGCCGCGGTCATTGCCGGCAGACGCGCGTTCTGACGCTTTGCGGATAAGGGCAGCGCCAATCTGGTAATCGACAGGTGTGTCGGTATCGGCAGCTATACGCTTGCCCAAATCACGACGCCAAGTCTCCCAGTGATCGATCCACGCATGAATCGTGTAGCGATAGCGGCCTAATTCGGTAACCGGAAACTCGCAGAACCAGCGATCATTTACCAAAAACTGCATTGGTTTTTCGATCCAGTTTGTTTCCTTCTCATGACGAAAAAGCAAGACGCCGGCCAGAGAGTCATGGCCATCGGTAAAGAGATCCGCCTCGATGCGGACAGTGTCGCCGATCGTTCGCTTAGCGGGGAAGCGCCCGCCGTCTACTTCAGGTTTGATGCCCTCGATAATGACGCGCTGGCGACCACCCTTCGGCGAAGGTGATTTCGTAGGGGGAATACTTGATTTTTGAGTAAGTTCGGGCACAACGGTTTTCCTGGAAGCCATCGTTACTGGGACAGAGGATTGCGCCCTCCGGTTACGCTCCAGCTTGCGATGACTTGCGCGAGGTAATTAAATTTACGTAAAGCTCGATCGTTTGTTGCGCGATAGCCGTCCAACTGAAGGTTTGCTCCACACGCCTGCGGCCTGCTTGGCCAAAGCTCCGGCACTGTTCCTCATTAGCCAGCAACAGGGAAAGCTTCTCGCCAAGATCACGCGCGAACTTGTCCGGATGAAGGGGAAAGCTCGTCTGCGGGTCTTGCTCGAACGGCACCAGGTAACCGGTTTCGCCATCCACAACAACCTCTTTGATGCCCCCGGTAGCACTAGCCACTACCGGAGCGCCGCAGGCCATTGCTTCCAAGTTAATAATGCCGAACGGCTCGTACACCGACGGGCAGCAGAAGACACGAGCGTGACTGTAGAGCTGAATGGCCTCCGGTTTAGTAACCATTTTTTCAAGCCAGAGAACATTGGGATTGTACTGGCGCGCCTCTTCTACTTTCATGCGCATTTCGGCGGCGATCTCAGGCGTGTCAGGAGCGCCTGCGCATAAAACCACCTGGGTATTAGGCGGCAGATAGCGGATAGCATCTACCAGATGTGTAACGCCTTTTTGCCGAGTGATGCGTCCCACAAAAAGAACGTAGGGCTTCGTGATATCGACTCCGTACTTCTGGAGTGCGGTGGTGTCTGCGTCGTACTGATATTCATTCAGATCGATGCCGTTATAGATGACGTGGACGCGCTCAGGCGGCACCGGGTAGACGCGCAGAATATCTTCTCTGGTGCCGTTTGAGACAGCGATGACAGCGTCGGCATCAAGTATTGCCGTCTGTTCCATCCAGGAACTCATGGCATAGCCGCTGCCCAGTTGTTCGGCTTTCCAGGCGCGCAGCGGTTCCAGGCTGTGGGTAGTTAGAACGAATGGAATGCCATACAATTTCTTGGCCAGATAGCCGGCCATGGAAACGTACCAGGTATGCGTGTGCGCAATGTCGATCCCGGATAGTGCTTTTACCTGAGTCAGATTGAGGCTGAAAGCTTCCAGCGCACCTTTAAACTTCTCGGTTGTGCCCTCTGTAATCTCGCTCCAGGGCTCGGCGCCGCGCACGTGTAGCTTGCCCTCATCGGAATGCTGCTCGCCCCAGCAGTAAACATCCACATCGATCTGCTTGGCAAGCTCACGGCTGAGATAGTCTACGTGCACACCGGCGCCGCCATAGATGTGTGGCGGGTACTCGCGTGTAAATAAGCCGACTCGCATGTGGCCTCCAACTCATGCAGCTTACACGACAGAGTCGGGTGAGACTTAATAGTCAGCTATTGTGAGCCAAGGTGGAAGAATGAGGGGCGCAAACAATTCCAAACTTCGCGAGGATTTACGGCAGACCAAGCCGTTTGTGTCGGCAGCCCATGAAGCAACCGTCGGTCTGCTGCGGACGGCAGCGCTGATGCGCCATCGCCTGTCGATCATCATTGAATGCGAGGGCCTCAGTCATGAGCAGTACAACGTGCTTCGCATCCTGAGGGGCACTGAGGGTGGGATGCCCACACTCGATGTAGCGGATCGTCTGATTGAGCCTAACCCAGCCATCACACGCCTCCTTAACAAGTTAGAAAGCAAACAGCTCATTGCCCGGGAACGTTGCTCGAAAGACCGGCGTAGGGTATTCTGCACCATCACTCAGAAAGGGTTGCAGTTGCTAAGGCGATTAGACCCCAAAGTGCAAGAAGCTGGAAACGGATTTGTTGCCGAGTTTACTGACTCCGAACTGGCACAACTTTCAGCCTTTCTGGAAAGAGTGCGGCAGAGTGTAATGCGTGAGTCTAAGAAGCTCACACCCTGATCCGCAACCCTACTTTTGAGAAAGTTGCATTGGTCATACACTAGGATTCTTGCAACCAATTAGTTGGCATGTAATCTATTAAGGGCGTAAAGCAGTTTCGGAGGAAGAAACTTGGCGAATATTTTACACATTGATAGCAGCCCGCGAGGTGAGCGTTCACATTCTCGAAAGTTGACTGCAGACTTCATAAGTGAGTGGTTAGGAAAACATCCGGGAGACCAGGTGACTTACCGCGATTTGGGTATCCATCCTGTTCCCTTGGTGGATGAGCCCTGGATCGCGGCAATTTATACGCCCGAAGATAAGCGAACTCCGGAAATGCAAACGATACTTCGCGTCTCGGATGAGTTGATTGCCGAGTTGCTGAAGTCTGATGTAATTGCCTTTGGCGTTCCGATGTATAACTTCGGTTTACCGGCTGGCTTCAAAGCTTATATCGACCAGATTGTGAGGGTGGGACGTACCTTTGACGGACAGACTTTTCAGGGGCTGGTCAAGGGTAAGAAGGTTTACGTCCTGATGAGCGCAGGTCAGCAGTACTCTCCCGGCGGTCCAATGGCTTCGTTCAACCAAGTTGAGCCTTATCTGAAGACTATTTTCGGATTTATTGGCATCACCGATATTCACTTTGTAGCAGTAGCTACGGGCGGCGGAGATGAAATTTTGGAACAAACGCGCGTGCAGGCGAACGAAGAAATTAAGAAGCTTACGGCAGAGGCGGCCTAAGTCGGCTGACTCAGGGATGGGACTGGTTACTGGGTCTGCTTACCCTGAGGGGAGTTGCTTGCTCCTATTTGAGCGGGCGGCTTCTCTCCTGCCGAAGTTGCGGTTGATCTTCCATCTTAATGCCGCGTGCGCCTAGCCATCAATCTTCGACCCCACTAGACCCTTAGTGGGGTGTTTTCGCGTGATATCCTAGATCTGGCGTGCATTTTGACACGGCATTAAACGTCGCATGGCTGCTGCTAGGGATAGTGGCATTGACAAGCACGCTCTGTGCTTCCACGGTTAGTTCTGCAGCCGGCAAGCTACGACGCCCTCACGTAGCAGAGCTGCGGCAAATGTCCAAATGGCTGCGATTGGTGGGTGTTGCCTCCATTGTTATTGCCGTTTTCCCCTACATTTCAGCGAGTGACGATTTAGTCCGCATCTCGAATGCGCGGCCACAGACTGAGCAGCAGAGCTCAACGTCACATAATCCAGCGAGCGACCTGTTACGTCTCTATGAGGTGATCGATACTCCGCTTATCGGTCATGTCTGCAGCCTGGTAGTTACGTTTATCTTCCTTTGCATCGTGGTGGTAGCCGAGAAGGCTGCGCTAGGCCGAAGTGCTCCTAAGCCCTCTGGTCGCGGACCGCCTCCTGCGCTCCTTGTGCTTGCTTAAGCACTTATTCATTGTCAAAAATTTTTGGAGGACTCAAATGCAGCGCCCCAGGTGCCTGTATGCGGGTCTCCTGCTAGCTGCCGGATGCATGGCCCAGACTGCCGCTCCAACTCGGACGCTCACCTGGCAGGAGACCGTTGACAGATTCGAAGCAAATAATCCCACCTTGCTCGCGGGAAAAATAAATATTGATGAATCCCGTGCCGACGAGATTACGGCATATCTCCGACCGAACCCGTATCTAGGTTTGGCCCTAGATCAGGTTACGCCGTTTTCACTGAATAATGGTTCTTATCGGCCTTTGACGAATGGGTATGAGTACGCGACTCTCGACTATCTGCATGAGCGACGGCATAAGCGGGAGCTACGGCTGCAGAGTGTGCAGGGAGCTACCAGAATTGCCGTTGCCGATCAGTTGGATCTTCGCCGCAATCTACTTTCCAATTTGCGTGATGCGTTTGTGCGTACCGTGCAAGCCAAGGCGATTGAAGCTATCGCGCGGGAGAACATTTCATACTATGACCGGGAGATTGCTGTCAATCAAGAGCGTTTCAAAGTTGGGGCGATTGCAAAGGTCGACCTGCAACGGGTAGAGTTGCAGCGGGTTCAGTTTGAATCAGATCTGCTGACTGCGCAAGTCAATCTGCGGACCGCCAAAATTGATTTGCTGGCGCTGCTGCGGGATCGGACCCCGGTGGAGGAGTTCGACGTCCGCGGCGCGTTCGAATTTACTGAGCCCGCATTGACCTTGGATGAGTTACGGACGGCGGCACTAGAGAGCAGACCTGACCTACAAAGTGCAGCCGAAACTTTGCAGAAGGCACGGACCGATTTCAGACTCGCGGTGGCAAACGGATCAACAGATCCTACTTTTGGGGTCATCGTTTCGCATCAGCCATTTCCACTGCAGACCTATTTCGGGTTCTCAGTTAACATCCCGCTGCGGATCTTCGATCGCAATCAAGGTGAGAAGGCGCGCACTAACCTAGAAATTGGACGCAGCCAGCGACTGCTGGACGCGTCTCAAACTGACGCTCTACACGATGTGGAGTCGGCCTACGCCACATTGCAGAATACACTCGCACTGCTCCGTCCATATAAGACTAAGTACCTGAAGGAGGCGGACGAGATTCGATCGACGGTCTCGTTCTCGTATCAAAAAGGCGCAGCGTCGCTTATTGATTTCATTGATGCGCAGAACCAATTTCGGGCAACGCAGGTGAACTATTTGAATTTGGTGGGGGCATATCTGTCAGCTGCGAACCAGTTGAATCTGGCAGTAGGACGTGAGGTTATCCATGATTAGGGGAATCTATACCCAAGCTACGGGCGTAGCGCTGGCAGTACTTGTCTTAGCTGGGTGCCGTCCGGAACAAAAGGTGGATCCGGCGGCAGCAGCGCCTCCGCAGACCAAAGTCGTCGAAGAGCCCGACCTCAGCGTAGTGAAGGTCGACCGACCGGAGCGCTTCAAACTCGTGACAGTAGCTCAGCGCGAGGATGTGCAGCAGGTAAAAGCAACGGGCTCGGTTACGCCGGATATTGAGAGGTCGGTTCCAGTGGTCTCGCTGGCCTCCGGTCGGGTAGTGGCAATCAAAGTGCGCCTTGGCGACGACGTAAAGAAGGGGCAACTACTCCTCCAGTTGATGAGCAACGACCTGACAAATGGCTTCCAGACTTACCAGCAGGCCCAGGCAGATCTGAAGCTTGCGCGAACCCAACTAGAGCGGTCCAAGATTCTCTACGAGCATGGTGCTATCTCGCTGAACGATCTCCAGGTAGCTGAGGACACAGCCGAGAAAGCGGACGTTACGGTGAAAGCGTCGGCTCAGACGATTCGAACACTCGGGGGCGATCCGAATCGCAATGATCCGGTGTTAAGCGTCTATGCGCCGGTGAGCGGAACGTTGACCGAACAGAATATCGTAACAGCGGGTGCCGTGGGTGGAAGCAACTCACAGCCCAACTTGTTCACCATCTCTGACTTATCTACCGTCTGGGTTCTGTGCGATGTGTATGAGAACGATCTGCCGCTTGTGCGAGTGGGTGACAGAGCAGACATCGAGCTCAATGCATATCCGGGGCAGATGATTCATGGCCGTATCAGCAATATCGGCAAGGTGCTCGATCCGACTCTGCGCACAGCTAAAGTTAGGATTCAAGTTAGTAATCCGGGTATGATGCGCGCCGGCATGTTTGTGACGGCAACGTTCTACGGGCAGCATGGGCGCGAGTACGCAAGTGTGCCGACCACAGCGGTGGTCCATTTGCATGATCGGGACTGGGTGTTCGTGCCGGGTCAGAGTAGCGACTTCAAACGCCAGGAAGTGATAGGCGGGAAGATGAGCGGGAGTGAAGAGGAAATACGCTCGGGGCTGAAGCCGGGACAGCAAGTGGTGTTAAATGCCCTTGACCTGCAGGCCGAGAGCGACCAATAAAAGGTAAGAAGTTATGATCCGAGCTTTTGTCGAGTTCTCGCTAGGAAATCGGTTACTAGTGCTGCTGATAGGGGCGGTGCTGCTGGTCTGGGGCGCATTTAGTTTCAAAAAACTGCCAGTGGAGGCGTATCCGGACGTGGCCAATAACTACGTCCAGGTGATTACGCAGTGGCCCGGGCGTGCCGCTGAAGAAGTAGAGCAGCAGGTAACGGTGCCATTGGAAGTCAGTATGGCCGGTATTCCGCACATGACCGATATCCGTTCCATCTCTGAGTTCGGGTTGTCAGTAGTGACGATGGTCTACGACGACCAGTCAGCTAACGACTGGAATCGTCAGAAGGTGCTGGAGCGGCTCTCGCAAGTAACGTTGCCGCCGACCGTGCAGCCAACACTCGGGCCCGATTTCAGCCCCGTAGGACAGCTGTACTGGTACACACTGAAGAGCACAAATCCGCAATATGACTTGATGGAGTTGAAGTCGCTCCAGGACTGGGTAATCACCAAGCAGTTGAAGTCAGTGCCGGACGTCATCGACGTTTCCAGCTTCGGCGGCCTTACGCGCGAGTATCAGGTTCAGCTGGATCCCAATAAGCTGGTCTCCTACGGCTTGCCTGTCAGCCAGGTAGAGCAGGCCCTCACCAATAACAACGTAAACGCCGGTGGCAGCTTCATTCAGGAAGGCGAGCAGCAGGTAAATGTTCGTGAGGTGGGGCTGTATCGGGATTCGAGGGACATCGGCAGAACATTGCTGAAGGCGCAGAATGGTACGCCAATTTACGTGAGTTCCATTGGAGCAGTCAACCAAGGCCCGAAGATTCGGTTAGGGCAGATCGCCAAGGCCATTCATCGGCGTGATGGGACGGTAGTTGATACCAACGACGTAGTGGAGGGCATTGTTCTCCTGCGCAAGGGCGCGGACGGCGACGCCATGCTGGCAGCACTCCATACAAAGGTGGACGAACTGAACAATCACTTCCTGCCGCCGGGCGTGAAGATAGTTCCGTTCCTGGATCGCAGCGACCTGGTGCACCTGACAACGCATACCGTGCTCCATAATCTGACCGAAGGAATCGTGCTGGTAGCGGTGATTCTTCTGCTGTTCCTGGGCAACTTGCGGTCGGCTTTAATTGTCGTTCTGACTATTCCGTTTGCCCTGCTGTTTGCATCGATCTGCCTGGACTTGAACCATGTGCCCGCGAACCTGCTGTCCCTAGGTGCCTTGGATTTCGGCATGGTGGTGGACGGTGCTGTGGTGATGATGGAGAACATTGTCCGCCATATGGGCAGCGAAGGCACTCAGAAGACTGCCATGGAGCGCATTCGCGAGGCGGCTAAAGAGGTTCAGCGGCCCGTCTTCTATGCGATTGCAATCATCATTACGGCCTATCTGCCCATCTTTACGCTGCAGCAGGTAGAAGGACGTCTGTTCCGCCCCATGGCGTTGACCGTAGCCTTTGCACTGCTTGGGGCTCTGCTGTTCTCCATGTCAATTGCCCCGGTGCTGGCGAGCGTGCTATTTCGCAACAAGATCAAGGAGTGGCATAACCCTGCCTTGGTCTGGTTAACGAACCTGTATCGACGAGCTCTAACGTTCACCCTGCACAAGAAGGCCTTCGTTCTCTTGCCAGTAACGGCGTTGTTGGTTTTTACCATCTGGTTGTTTGCCGCCGGGCACATAGGGTCCGAGTTTTTGCCGCACCTGGATGAGGGTGCTATCTGGGCTCGGGGAACACTGGCTCCCAGCACCGGTCCGGCGGAAGCGGAAAAGATCATGCGGCGCGCTCGACTAGTCTTCGATAGTTTTCCGGAGGTGACGAAGGTTATCAGTCAGATGGGACGGCCTGATGATGGCACCGACGTAGCGTTGTTCGGCAATACCGAGTACTTCATAGACCTGAAGCGAAAAGAAGATTGGCGGCCTGTTTTCCACCAGAACAAGGAAGAGCTGATTTTGGCAATGGGCCGAGAAGTCGAAAAAATTCCAGGCGCAATCTGGAACTTCTCGCAGCCGATTGCGGACAACATGGAAGAGGCCGTAAGTGGCGTTAAGGGCGAGCTGGCCATCAAGGTCTTCGGCACTGACCTGCAAGAGCTGGAAAGCAAGGGCGAAGAGATTATCCGGGTGATGGAAACCATTCCGGGTGTTCGTGATCTTGGCCTGTTCCGCGTTATTGGACAGCCGAACTTGAACATCACAGTGGATCGCGAAAAAGCCAGTCGGTATGGCCTGAACG